>DASTLS010000206.1:0-2254 GCA_035714725.1 Alphaproteobacteria bacterium
GGAGACCAAGCCGGATCGGATGCATCCGTCGGCGTCGGCACTTCCCGCTCGTTATAGCCCGTTAAATCGATGCTGTAGAGCTTGGCATCGTGATCGCGGCCATTCGGCAGGTCCTTAAAAAACATCAGTACACGACCGTTCGGCGCCCAGGTGGGGCCTTCGGCGTGATAGGCCTCGGTCAGCTCACGCTCGCCCGAGCCATCGGGACGCATGACACCGATATAGAAGTGGCCGCTATGGATCTTCGTGAAGGCGATCAGATCGCCGCGCGGCGACCAGACCGGCGTGCCGTAATTACCTTCGCCGAAGCTGATGCGCTGAACATCGCTGCCGTTCGAACGCATGGTGTAGATCTGCTGCGAGCCACCACGGTCGGATTCAAACGTGATGTTCTGGCCATCGGCTGAATAGCACGGCGCCGAATTGATCGACGAGCCGCTTGTCAGCTGCGTCACGTGACGTGAACGCAGATCCATCGTGAAGATGTTCGACCCGCCATTCTCAGAGAGAGCGAACACCACACGCGTGCCGTCCGGTGAGAAGCGCGGAGCGAAAGTCATGTTGGCGAAATCGCCAAGAACTGTCTGCGCACCGGTATCGATGTTGAACAGATACACACGCGGCTTGTTATTGTAATAGGCCATATACGTGATCTGCTGCATGGCGGGTGAGAAGCGCGGCGTCAGCACAAGAGCGCGGCCATCCGACAAAATGCGGTTATTTTCGCCGTCTTGGTCCATGATCGCGAGGCGCTTCATGCGGTTATTGCCGGGGCCTGTTTCCGCGACATACACGATACGCGTATCGAAATAGCCTTCTTCACCGGTGATGCGCTTATAGATCGCATCGGCCACGATATGGGCAACGCGGCGCCAATTTTGCGGCGTAGTGAAATAAGCAAGGCCGGTCATCTGCTGCTCGCCGAAGACGTCCCACAGGCGGAACTCGACTTTCAGACGGCCATCCGGTTGCGCTTCGACCTTACCAACGACAAGAGCCTGAGCATTCAGGACTCGCCAATCGGCGAAGTGCGGCGCTACGAGAAGCGAACCAGCATCCTGCACAAACGATTTCGGATCGACGGCGGCGAAAAGGCCGGAGCGCACGAGGTCATTGCTGACCACGCCGGCGATATCGCGGCCGAATTGGGATTCATTGCTGGAGTTGCCAAAGAAAGATGGAATAGCGATGGGGATTGGCTCGACAACGCCGCGGGTGATATCGACCTTGATGTCGGCATGAGCAATGGAAGGTACGAACGCTGCGATCAGGAACAAAATACCGAGCAAACGTGTCGTCAACGTACGGAAAGTCATCGTCATTGGTGGTCCCTCAGATTGAAACACATTGAACGTGATGGCTGGGCTTCAAATACGGCGTGGATTTACGGCGAAAGTGTGATGTCGTTTTTATCAGCAGTTGCGCTGATTTGTATAGCCCTGAATGAATGCGCAGAATCGCCAAAAGCTGGATAAAAAACCAATAAAGATATGGCTTGTTTTAAAGCACGTCTTTCGGATTAAAGCTGAAATTGAGATGTTTCCACGTCTGATATTTTTCCGGCGGAAGCACTAATGGGCTGCATTTCGGATTTGTAAGCGCTCGCATCGCCGATTCAGCCGCCGCCCGGAAATATGGGTCCGTTTCCATGCGTTTTTGGTCGACCACCTCCACATGCTGCACGGTCCGGTCCGGATTAATATCAACGGAAAGCTGGACGATCAGGTCTGCCGCATTCACGGCACTCATAGGCACGTTCCAACACTGATAAACCTGATGCCGTAATGCATCTTCGTCTGTGATGGTGAGAGGTGGCGCAAGAACGATTGTGTCACTAGCCCTGCATGACACAAACAAACCCACCGTGAACACTAAAGCCAAAAGCAAAAGTACAATTTTGCTCACAGCTGATCCCGCGGGTCGAAGGTGAAATCGATCTTCTTCCATTGGTCGTATTTATCGGCTGGCAGTTCAAGCGGGCTGCATTTCGGATTGTTGAGCGCACGAAGTGCCGCTTCGCCGGCAGCCCGGAAATAGCCGTCGGTCATCATGCGTGTTTGATCCACGACTTCAGCGTGCTGCACAGTGCGATCCGGATTGACGTCGATGATCACTTCGACAATCAGTTTATCTGCATCCTTGGCACCAATTCCCACATTCCAGCATTGCGAAATCTGGCGGCGCAGCGCGTCCTCCTCGGAGATGCTGAGGCGCGTCGAAAGCGTCGGCGCCTGGCTCTTCTGCTCCGGCTGCG
>DASTLS010000207.1:0-2625 GCA_035714725.1 Alphaproteobacteria bacterium
TGGCGGTATCCACGCCGCGCCCGAAGGCATCGCGCAGATCGGATGGACCCACCAATGGCAGCATCAAATAAGGTCCTTCGCCGACGCCCCATGAAGCGAGCGTCTGGCCGAAATCGCCGGTTTGCTTTTGCATGCCCCAGCCCGTCGCGACATCCCACATGCCGCCTATGCCAAGCGTGCTGTTGATGGCGAGGCGCTCGAACGTCGTCCCTGCTTTGCCGAACTCGCCTTGCATCACATCGTTCGCGAAGATCGTCGGCTCGTTCATGTTGGCAAGAATGCCCGTGATGCGGTCGCGCACCGGCGGCGGCACGGTCACGCGGTAAAGTTCGGCAAGCGGACGCAGCAGCAACCGGTCGAGGAAGTGATTATTGTCGAAGCTGCGACGGTTCATCGTTTCGAGCGGATCGTTGATGCCCGTTTCATCCGTTGAAGGCGCAGGTGTGTCGGCGCAACCCGCAAGCGCGAGCAGCAGTGTGAGACAAAGTAGATGGTGTTTGGTCGGCATGATTCGAGTTCTACCCCAATTCCGCCTATTTAACAGGGATTTACGCGCGGTGAAAAGTTCGGCAAAATTACCCGAAACGCCCTTCTGTTATTGGATTTTTTATGCCCGTCGAGAAAATCAAAGCCGCTGTCGGCAAAATTCAGCAGCGCATCGAAGACAGCAAAGATGAAGGCAGCAATCCGCCCTGGGTGAAGCAGGTCGCCATGCTGACCGGCGTGCTGGCCGCCGTCTCCGGCTTCCTTGCCGTGCGCGCAACGACGCTGACGAACGATGCGATCTATGAAAGCAATCGCGCGATATTAGCGCAGACGGAATCCTCCGACGCGTGGAACGAATATCAGGCCGACAGCATCAAGGCGCATGTGGTTGAAACGGCGATTGCAGCTTCGCCGAGCCTTTCCGCTGCCAAGCGCGAGGAGATGGAAGCCGAAGCGAAAACATTCCGTGATCGCCAGCCGGATTTGAAGAAAACCGGCACCGATAAAGCCGCGAAGCGCGATGAGCATTTGCATAACGGCCGCAAGCGCTTGGATGAGAAAGATGTGCTGGGCTATGCGGAAGTCGCCGCGCAAGTCGGTATAGCGCTGGCCTCCGTTGCAGCGTTAGTCCGTATGCGGATGGCGTTTTACTTCGGTGTGGCGCTCGGCGTCGGCAGCATTCTCATCACAGCCTATGCGTTCGCGACGCATTATAATATCGCGCCATGAGCAAAGCCTTCACGAAAGAAACTGATCAGGATTCGGATGATCAGGAAGAGACTGATGCCCTTCCAGCAAATCAGAAAAACTATGTCACGCCGAAAGGCCTGCAGGACCTCAAGGACGAATATAGAAAGCTGATGCATGAAGAGCGGCCCAAGGTGGTCGAGGTCGTGTCGTGGGCTGCTGGCAATGGCGACCGGTCCGAGAACGGCGATTACATCTATGGCAAAAAGCGTTTGCGCGAGATCGACCGCCGCGTGCGGTATCTGACCAAGCGCATCGATAACGCCGAGGTTGTCGATCCGAAATTGCAGAAAAATGTGAAGCAGGTTTTCTTCGGCGCGACGGTCACCTTTGATCGCGATAATGGCGGCAAGCAAACCGTGACGATTGTCGGCATCGATGAAGCCGATATGGCGAACGGTAAAATCAGCTGGCTTTCGCCGGTCGCCAAGCAGCTGATGAAGGCAAAAGTGGGCGATATTATTGAACTTCGCACGCCTTCCGGCCCCGATACGCTCGAAGTGCTCGCCATCAAATACGGCAAATAAGCGCGCCTCAGCCCGTCGCAGGATGGAAACTTTATGAAAAGTTTCTTTCAATTGGCCGATGCATTCCTTTTTGCGACTTATGAAAATCGCCATCGCGGCATGGCAGGACAACCAGACTGCGCGCCGCGGCGCCGCTCTCGCTTTCTACAGTGTCTTGTCGCTCGGTCCTTTGCTGCTGCTTGTGTTGGCGGCTTCCGCGTGGATTTGGGGGCAGGATGCCGCGCAGGGCCAGATCATGGATCAGATGAAAGGCTTGGTTGGCGAGCAGGGAGCATCCGCTATCCAGAGCATCCTCACATCATCGGCGATCAAAAAAGATGACGGCATCATCGCCACGCTGCTCGGCTTTGCCATGCTGATTTTCGGTGCATCCGGCGTGTTCGGCGAATTGCAGGACACCATGAACATGATATGGAAAGTGAAGCCGCGGGCCGACCGGCCATGGCTCGTCATCATCCGCGAGCGTTTTCTGTCTTTTACCATGGTGCTTGGCACGGCCTTTCTGCTCCTCATCTCTATGGTGCTCAGCGCTGCTTTCGCCGCTATGGGAAAATATGCCAGCGATGTGATGCCGATGCTCTCGGTCTTGATGCCAATAGCGGATTTGCTTTTCAGCTTTATCCTCATCACGCTTTTGTTCGCGGTGATTTTTAAAATGGTGCCGGATGTTTATGTACCATGGTGTGCTGTCTGGCCGAGCGCAGCGCTGACATCTCTTCTGTTCGCAGTCGGCAAAATGTTGATCGGACTTTATCTTGCGCATACCGGCGTAGCGTCGAGCTATGGCGCGGCAGGGTCGGTCGTCATTCTGCTGATCTGGATTTATTATTCGGCGCAGATTCTTTTCTTCGGCGCGGAATTCGCC
>DASTLS010000208.1:0-3463 GCA_035714725.1 Alphaproteobacteria bacterium
CCCTGGCCAGGCTGGGCCGGGCGCGCTGGCCGCCCTGAAGCGCGCCGCCGCCGGACCAGCCGGTGTTGATCAACCAGCAATTCACCTTATGAAAGGCAATCTTCTGGCCGAGCAGCTTGGCATATACGTCAGGTGTACGCGGCATGAACGGAGCGCCGAAGCACGCCGAGAATGTCGCGGTCGGTTCAGTTACGCCCTTTTCGGTGCCGGCAACACGTGCGGTGTAGCCCGAGAGGAAGTGATACATCGCCTGTTCCGTCGTCAGCTTCGAGATCGGCGGCAGGACGCCGTAAGCGTCGCAGGTCAGCATGATCACGTTCTGCGGCAGACCGCCGATACCGGTTTCCGAAGCGTTCGGAATGAAATCGACCGGATACGAAGAGCGGCTGTTTTCAGCGAGGCTTGCGTCGTCGAAATCGACTTCGCGTGTGATGGGGTCCATCACGACGTTTTCAAGCACGGTGCCGAAACGGCGCGATGCTGCGTATATTTCCGGTTCCTGCTTCGCGTTCAGGCGAATGGCTTTTGCATAGCAACCGCCTTCGAAATTGAACACGGCATGATCGGTCCAGCCATGTTCGTCGTCGCCGATGAGCGTGCGCGAAGCGTCGGCAGACAGCGTTGTCTTGCCGGTGCCCGAGAGACCGAAGAAGATCGCAACGTCGCCCTTTTCGCCGATATTGGCGGAGGCATGCATCGGCAGAACGCCCTTCGGAGGAAGGATGTAGTTCATGACCGAGAAGATCGTCTTCTTGATTTCGCCGGCATATGAAGTGCCGCCGATCATAGCTAACTTCTGCGTCAGGTTCAGCATCACGAATGTGCTGCTGCGGGTCTGATCGATGCTCGGGTCGCAATGGAATTCAGGAACATGCAGAACGGTGAAAGCCGGTTCATGACCCTGTGCCAGCTGCTCGGCCGTCGGACGGACGAACATGTTGCGGGCGAAGAGGTTGTGCCAGGCATGCGTCGTGATGACGCGGATCGGCATGCGATAGGTTTCGTCGGCACCAACATAAAGGTCCTGCACGAACACTTCTTTGCCCTTCAGGTATTCCTGGATGCGCTTCTTCAGGCCGTCGAAATTGGCTTGTTCGTACGGCTGGTTGACTTTACCCCAGTCGATGTCGTTGGCGTTGTGGCTGTCGCGCACGACATACTTGTCGTTCGCGGAGCGGCCGGTATGCACACCCGTCTTGGCGACGAGGGCGCCGTCGGCGCTGAGTTCGACTTCCTTACGCTCGAGGGCGGCTTCGTAAAGCTGCGGAGCGGAGAAGTTCGCGTGAATGGCGGCGAGGGCGGTCAGGCCCAATTGGCGGAGATCGTTTTCCATGGATTCGGGTACCGGGTTAAGTTCATCCTGATTGGCGGGATCTTTCAGTTTAACGCTTTGAAGCTGCATAGAATTCTCCGACGGTGGTATTAACTAATGTCTGGTTACGACAAAGCCCCCGATCCCGGGGGCTGCGGCGCCTCTATATCATGGCGGCGTTCTCGATCTCAATTAGTTTCGCTTCCATAATAGTTTCATTAATTAGTTTCAGCGTTAAGCCTATTTTATGCCATAGTCCGGCCCTTAACTTGCCACGCAATATAGGTTAAGTGTTTGGAAGCGTTAAGGTTAAACGGTAGGGGTATCGAATGTCGCAGACAATCGTTCTTGTAGATGACGACCGCAATATTCTGACCTCTGTCAGCATGGCGCTGGAAGCTGAGGGCTTTACCGTCAAAACCTATCCGGATGGCGATGAGGCTCTGCGCGGCTTGACCCAGACGCCGGCTGATCTTGCTGTCCTCGATATTAAAATGCCACGCCTTAATGGCATGGAGCTTCTGCAGCGCCTGAAGCAAACCGCAAACACGACATCGATGCCCGTTATTTTCCTTACCTCGAAAGATGAAGAGGTGGATGAGATTATGGGCCTGCGCATGGGCGCAGACGATTACATCAAGAAGCCGTTCTCACAGCGCTTGCTGATCGAACGTATCCGCTCGCTGCTTCGTCGCGAGCAGGCGCGCCAGCAACCGGCCAACACCGATCCGAATAATGTTGTGGTGCGCGGCGATCTCACGCTCGACAGCGCGCGCCATGTTTGCATTTGGAAAGAAAAGCCCGTCGATCTCACCGTCACCGAATTTTTGCTGGTGAAGGCGCTCGCATCGCGTCCCGGCCACGTGAAGAGCCGTGACCAGCTGATGGATGCTGCTTACGGCGAATCCATCTATGTCGACGACCGTACAATCGACAGTCACATCAAACGTCTCCGCAAGAAGTTCAAAGAAGCCGATGACAATTTTGACCAAATTGAAACGCTTTATGGAGTCGGCTACCGCTACCGCGAGAGCTGAGTTCGCTCCGGATAGCGGCGATAGACCTCATACATGGTGGTTATGGCGTGGCTCGGACGAGACCACGGGCGTGCGCCATCTGTCGCCTATCGTCCTTCGTATTCTCGCCGTCAATATTATGGCGCTCGCCATTCTCGTCGGCAGCTTGCTTTATCTCGGCCATTATCAGGACCGCATTATCGCAACCGAACTTGACGCGCTGACGTTGCAATCGCGCATTATTGCGAGCGCTGTTGCCGAAGGCGCCATCGTCATCGGCGATGATGACCGCAGCATTCTCTCGCCGCTTCTCGCGCGTCTCATGGTGCGACGCCTTGCCGAAACCACGGAAACGCGCACGCGTTTATTTAGCGCGGACGATACGCTGCTTGCCGATAGCCGCGTGCTGCTCGGTAAGCGCACGAAACTGGGCCCGAATTTGCTTTTGTCATCCGACGGGCCGCAGCCTTGGGTGGCGCGCATCGTCTCCAACGTCTTCGATGTCATCGACATCATCCATGAACGTCATGAATACCCACTCTATAACGAAGATGATGTGCAGCGCGGCAGCCAGTATGACGTCGTGCGCCGCGCGATGAATGGCGAGATGGCGACGCAAGTCTGGCGCGCGCCGGAAGGTGGCCTCACTCTTGCTGCTGCCGTGCCGGTGCAGCATTACAAGAAAAACCTCGGCGTCGTGATGATGTCGCGCTCCGATGCTAGCATCGATAAGGCGATTACGACCGTACGTATCGACATCATGAAAATTTTCCTGATCACGCTCGGCATCACGATCTTGCTGTCGCTCTATCTCGCGCGCGCGATTGCGAGGCCCATTCGTTTGCTGGCGCTTGCGGCAGAGGGCTTACGTCACGGTCAAATGCAGATCGTGGGATTGGCTGGAACCGCCAATTTGCTCAATAAAGACGCTATTCCCGATATGACCGGCCGTAAGGATGAAATCGGCGATTTGTCCGGCGCCATGCGTGATCTGACGCGAGCATTAGCCCAGCGTATCGGCGCGATTGAGAATTTCGCTGCCGACGTCGCGCATGAGATTAAAAATCCGCTGACCTCGCTTCGCAGTGCCGTTGAAACCACCGAGCGCGTGAGCGACCCGGCGCAGCAACAAAAG
>DASTLS010000209.1:0-5453 GCA_035714725.1 Alphaproteobacteria bacterium
GGCTCGATCAGATCGAGCGGATGAATCAGTTCCGCCGTCATGGGGAAATCGACCCATTGTTGCGGTAGGACTGTCAGCAGATCGGTCTTTGCAACAGCCTGTATGGTGATTAGGGCCGAGCGCGCGTGGATGACGATCTTCGGCGCTGGCAGACCGAACCGTTCGAACATCAGGTGAAAGTCAGCTTCCGTGTTGCGCGTCGACAATGTCGGGCGAATCCAGCCAGCGTTGGCCAAATCCCTTAGGCTGCGCGCGCCTGCTAGGGGATGGCCTTTGCGCGACACGACGCGGCGGTGGTTGTCGAACAATTTTTCGACTGCGAATTGCGGCGACGAATTGGACTGATCGAGCGGGCCGACCCAGAAATCGATCCGACCGCTCAACAAATCCGCCTCAACCGGCTGAAACATGCTCTCGGAAATTTTGAGAACGGCATCTGGATATTTGCGGTTGAAGCTTGCCAGCACGGAAGGCATCAGCCCCATGCACGTCGCAGTCGAAAAGGCGACCACGACTTCGCCGGCTGCCTGCCCCTTCAATTGTATGACTTCTTCACGTGCGCGTTGAAGCTCGGATTCGACCGCTTTCACCCGATTAACGAAAATCTGTCCAATGTCTGTCAGTTTTACACCTTTAGCGTGCCGCTCGAAAAGCGAGGCACCCAGTTCGCGCTCGAGTTCGCGGATGCTTCTGGTGATTGCAGGTTGCGCCAAGCCAAGATGACGGCCGGCCGCGCGTAAGCTGCCGAATTCTGCGACGGCTACGACACTCCGCAATTGGCTAAGTTTCATGAAAAGGCATCCTTGTTCAACCGATTTAGCGATACCATAGCGGCATCGCTAGAACAAAACTCCCTTCTCTGCAACTGATCGCCCTCACTTTAGCCCAGATTTGAACGGGATCAGCCATGGGCCAAAGCACTGCAAAATTGGCGCGGGCTGCGACTATCGCGGCCTAGCCGTGGATCCAGAGGGAGTTGGATGTGTCATCTAAAAGGCGGCCTTTTCCAGTTCGATTCCATCATCGTGCCGGTGTTCTTTTATCGGAGATGGCCCGAGCACAGAATATCGATGCCGCAGTGGATGCCGCACCAAGGCGGGCTGTAGCGGCGCCGAAGCGGATCGCCGTTTCACAGCGAGCTTCGACGACGCGCAGGATCAACATGGCACAACAGTGGCGCCTGGTCTGGATCTCGCATCGCGACATGCAGATACCAAAACTCACGCCTGTGAAGGCACGCTGTAATATCGGCCTTCAGTATAGCGCTCTATGAAGGCCATCTGTTTCGCAGATCATCGTAAAGCATAAAGTTGGATAATTTGGGGAGGTCCTAATGCGAAATTACTATCTTTTGGCAACATCCGGTCTCAGCCTTTGGTCGTGCGCGGCCTTCGCGCAATCCGTGCCTGCGCCTGCCGCACCTCAGATCAGCGCGTCGGAAACTGATGCCATCGAAGATATCGTGGTCACTGCTCAAAAGCGCTCCGAGAATCTTCAGAGCGTCCCACTATCCGTCACTGCACTATCCTCAAAAAGCCTGGAAAACTCGGGAATAAAGGATTTGCAACAGGTGGCAGCCTTGATTCCAGGGCTCAACGTGCGTGATACGGCAGGGGCTTTTGGCCCTACCCTTCGCGGCGTCGGCACGGCTAATGGATCGACGGAAAGCCCCGTCGCGCTATTTATCGACAACGTCTATATTCCCGCATCTCGCGAGGGCATGCGGGATCTTGATGAAATCGAACAAATTGCCGTCCTCAAAGGTCCACAAGGAACATTATTCGGCCGCAATGCGACGGGGGGTGTCATTCAAATCACAACGCTGACGCCCAGCGATGAATTGCGGATCAATGCAAGCGCAAGCTTGGACAATTATTTGTTGTCGCGCAGCCATTTTTACATAAGCGGCGGGCTGGCTGATCGCCTGGCAGCGAGCTTATCGGTCACTTATCAGACCCAAGGGAAGGGGTGGGGCGATAATATATCCACAAATAATGACACATATATTTTAAAGGATTATTTGTCGCTGCGCGGAAAACTTTATTACCATACCGACAATACGAAGGCGACTTTAAGCGTTGATTACCTTTATCGTAAAGTCGCCGGCCCCTATTTAAGAACCTTTCCTGGTACAAAGCCGGTCTTCAACGACGGAGGTCCTCTAGGCAGCGTTTATGACTCGGCCAGTAAGATCGATCCGAGCAACAAGTTTCTAGGGGGTGGGGCTAGTTTTAATATCAGTCATGATATGGGATTTGCCGATATCATATCGACAACCTCTTATCGACGCGGAACGGGACGATATGTGTTCAACGTGGGTAGTCCTGACCCCAATTCCCCGACCGGACGCCTCGTTTCAAGCCCAGATTCTCCAAACAAAGATTATACCCAAGAACTACAACTCATATCGCCAAAGGATCAAAAACTGACCTGGGTGGTTGGCGCCTTCTATTATCATGGCATACTGGCGACCCACCCGACCCTGATCCGTTCGCCTTTCTTCGCAATCGCGATAAGAACGACCGAGACGACAGACTCTTTTGCGCCCTATGGTCAAATTGGATGGGAATTTACGCCAGATACAACCCTGACGCTTGGTGCCCGTTACACATTTGAAAAGCGCAAATTTCATGGCACTCAAAATTTTCCCGTTCCAACCGTCGCTTCCGATAGCTTGAGCTTCGAGCAACCGACGTTTCGCGTAGCACTCGATCACAAGTTCGGCGATAATATAATGGCCTATGCTTCGGTCAGTACGGGATTCAAAAGTGGTGGATTCAATATTCTTTCGCTGAGTAACCCGCCATATTTGTCGGAAAAATTAACTGATTATGAAGCTGGAATTAAATCGCAGCTATTCGGTAACAGGCTTCGTTTCAACATCGGCCTATTCAACTATGAATATACCAATCTTCAGATCGTAACATACTCTCCTCCGCCGGTTGTCTTGGCCAATACTACTAATGGCGCAAAAGCCAGAATCTATGGCGTTGACGTCGATATGGCCGCTAGCCTGGGCGGCGGGTTCAAGCTCAGCGGTGGGCTGGAATGGTTACACTCAAAATTCTTGCGGTATCCGAATGCAGGTTCCTACATTCCCAATCCGGCCGGGGGTAACACACTCGATCCGACGTTTAGTGCAACAGGCAATCGATTGCCGCTCGCACAAAACTTCCAAGGCAATATCGCACTTGACTATGATGTCGATACGTCCTTCGGACATATGAATTTCAATATATCGGCGAACTATAGCGGCGACTATTATTTTGAGGCTGACAACCAGCTCAGGCAATCGCCATATACGCTTTTGAATGCCGCAATAGGGTGGACATCGCCTGACGAGCACTACACCGTATCGGTATGGACAAAAAATCTATTAGATAAGCATGTTATTGGTAACGCCGCCAGCCAAGGTGGTTACTATTTCGCATCGTCGGAGGGCGCGCCGCGCACCTTCGGCATAACCGCGAAGTTAACGTTCTAAGCAGAACGCAGACGTCTATCCTGTGGGCCATGGTCGCGTGGATTTCCCGCACTAAGTTTGAGAGGTTACAGTGGCACGATCCTGTGTAAGCGATATTATCGCCGCCCCCGTCGATAAGGTATGGAGCGTGGTCAGGGATTTCGGCAATCTTGACTATTTCGCCGAGGCCGAGAGCTGTCGCCTGGGTGACGGCGAGACCGGCAGCACCGTTGGAGCGGTGCGTACCGTATATCTGAAAAGCGGACTGTCTGCACAGGAGCGTTTGTTGGGGCTCGATGATTATTACTATAGAGCCACCTATGCGCTCATCGACAATCCCAAGTTCGCGTACACAGGTTATGTTGCAACGCTGCAGCTCACACCGCTGACCACGGCCAGCGCCACTCTGCTCGAGTGGTCAGCGTCCTATGAAGTCGCCGAGAGCGATCGGGCAGACGTCGCGGCTTTTTTAGAGCAAGGCGTATATGAAAAATGTATCGCCGGCATCAAGCGCAAGCTCAATTGTTAGCCGGCGCGGGAGGCCGAAGATAAGCAAGATGACTACAGATTCATCAAGCTCCGCTTTTTCAGATCGCCATGGACAGGCGGGGAAATGCTGAGATGAAGGTATCGCTCACCATTGACAATGGCCCGTGCGATGCCGTGACCCCGGCGGTGCTGGACGTATTAGCCGACAAAGGGGTGTATGCCACTTTCTTCGTTCTGGGCTCGCAGGCCGAACGAAGCGGCGCTCCGGCAATCCTCGGACGTGCGCGGGCCGAGGGGCATTTGATTGGCAACCACACATTTTCGCACGCCATGCTGGGCGATTATGACTTTGCCGCCGCCAGAGAAGAGATTGAAAGAACACAGCGAGTCCTTGCGCCATTTGCCGCTGAGCGCTTGTTCAGACCGCCCGCCGGCGGCAAACTACATGCAAAATTGCTTTCGCGGCCGATCTACGACTATCTTTGCGAAGCGGGCTTTACGATCGCGCTGTGGAACAGCGTTCCCGAGGACTGGATTAATCCCGAAGGTTGGCCCGAGACCGCGCTGGCCCATGCGCGATCGCAGGATTGGGCGGTGACGGTGGTTCACGACATCGAAACTGGTGCGATGCGGCATCTGGCGCGGTTCATCGACATGGTCCGAAATGAAGGGGGCGTCTTCGTCCGCGATCTGCCGGCCGAAGTGACACCCGTGGTCGCCGGCGTTGAATTATGGCCGCTTATAGGCCATAACTTTACTTAGGCCGCTAATGTATGTTCGAGGCCGTAGAGGCGGAAACGGCTCGTTGCCTCCTCGATCTCGTTGATTGGTTTTCGCCGCTAGGTGCTGTCAAACAGGTTGCGGCGATGCGTGGTGCGTTGCGATTTTCCACTGGCCGTCCTTCCGCACCAGCACATGCGTCATACGGAAGGGGTGCGGCTCTACGATGCCATCCTGTTCGGTGTAGAAAATTACCTCCCCGGTTGCCGCCATGGCGTCAGGAGACAGCGTTACGATGTGCGGTATCCTATAGTCTGAACGCGAAAAGCTGCTGGGCAGCTTTTCGAAATAGGCGCGGACACCGGCCGGTGTCGTATAGAAATCTGCGGTCGAACCGTAAAAGGCCGTTTCCTCTGCGTAGAGTGCGCATAATTTATCAAGGTCGCGAGCTTCAAAGGCGTCCTTCCAGGCGCGCTGAACATTTACAGCTGCAGCGGCCCAATCCTCGTCCATCTCCGTCTCCCAAGCCAAAGCAGCATGTTTTGACCGGCTTGATAAGTGACATAGCTCCTTATCAAGTCCCTCATATCACTTCACCTGCCCTGCGCGCGCGGTCGACGACGCGCGCCGTGTCGGCTCTACCGCGCACCACGATTATCAGCAACAATATGGCAATCGGTACGGCGACCCAGTTTATCGACAGAATCGCGTGCCCGAGATCGCCGTTGCTCGCGTCGCTGACAAGGCCGACACAGTAAGGGCCAAGACCGATGCCGAGCAA
>DASTLS010000210.1:0-3036 GCA_035714725.1 Alphaproteobacteria bacterium
CGCGAGGAATTTTGGAAAACGTTCCGTGTAGGCCCAAATATCTTCGGTGAGACCCGCAGGCAAATCCTGATGCACGCCGCCGGGACGGAAATAATTCGCATGCATGCGCGCGCCGGATGCGCGCTCATAATATTCCATCAGGATTTCGCGCTCTTCAAAACCCCAGAGCGACGGCGTCACGGCGCCGAGATCGATGGCGAACGTCGTGATGTTGAGAATGTGATTCAAAATGCGTGTGATTTCCGAAAACAGCACGCGGATATACTGGCCGCGCTCCGGCACCTTGAGGCCGAGCAGTTTTTCGACGCCGAGCGCATAGGCGTGCTCCTGACACATCGGCGAAACGTAATCGAGGCGGTCAAAGTATGGCGTTGCCTGCGTGTAGGTTTTGTATTCGATCAACTTCTCGGTGCCGCGATGAAGCAAACCGATGTGCGGATCGCAACGTTCGACGATTTCGCCATCCATTTCGAGAATGAGACGCAACACACCGTGCGCCGCCGGATGCTGCGGGCCGAAATTCATCGTGAAGGGACGGATCTTCGTACCCTTCTCGGTCGTGCGCTCCTGATCCCAATTCATGGCCGTATCACTCATGGCTTCACCTCGGGCTTAGGAGGTGCGGGCGGCGCAGCTTTTTCATCACCAGCAAGCATGCCTTCCCACGGGCTGAGGAAATCGAAATTGCGGAAATCCTGCACGAGCTTTACCGGCTCATACACAACGCGCTTTTGCTCGTCGTCGTAGCGAACTTCGACATAACCGGTGAGCGGAAAATCTTTGCGCAGCGGATGACCTTCGAAACCGTAATCGGTGAGGATGCGGCGCAGATCGGGGTTGTTGCCGAACGCAACGCCGTACAAATCCCAACATTCGCGTTCAAACCACCCCGCCCCGCTATGCACGCCGACCACAGACGGCACAGGCGATGTTTCATCGGTCTGCACTTTTACGCGCAGACGAATGTTGTTCTTAAGACTGAGCAAATTATAAACGACATCGAACCGCTCCGGGCGCTCCGGATAATCGACGCCGCAAATGTCCATGAGCTGGCTCATGGCAACTGCCGGGTCGTCGCGCAGCTTCAGCAGCACATCGGCGATGCGCGTGCGCGGCACCATGACGATCACCTCGTTGAGCTCAACGGATGATTGCATCAAATCGCCACCAAGAAGGCGGTGCAGTTCAGCCTGAAGTTGTTCTTCTGTCATGCTCATGCCCTGCGGATCACTTTGTTGCCGCGACGGATTTTGCGATGCAATTGCATGATGCCGTAAATCAGCGCTTCGGCCGATGGCGGGCAACCAGGGACATAAATATCCACCGGCACGATGCGGTCACATCCACGCACAACAGAATATGAATAATGGTAATAGCCGCCGCCGTTGGCGCAGCTGCCCATCGAGATTACCCAGCGTGGCTCCGGCATCTGGTCGTAAACCTTGCGCAATGCGGGCGCCATTTTGTTGGTCAGAGTTCCAGCGACGATCATGACGTCGGACTGGCGCGGCGAAGCGCGCGGCATCATGCCGAAACGGTCGAGGTCATAGCGGCTCATATAGGCATGGATCATTTCCACGCCGCAGCACGCGAGACCAAACGTCATCGGCCACATCGAGCCGGTGCGCGCCCAAGCCAGCAGGTCGTCGAGTTTTGCAAGAACAAAGCCTTTGTCCTGCACAACTTCGCCGAGCTGCTTTGCAGTCGCTTCCGCCTGCGCCATACGTTTTGGATCAACTACTCCCATTCGAGAGCACCTTTCTTCCATTCGTAGATAAAGCCGATGGTCAGAACACCGAGGAAAATCATCATCGACCAGAAGCCTTCGAGGCCGATATCACCGAGCGATACAGCCCACGGAAACAGGAACGCAATTTCGAGATCAAAGATGATGAACAGAATGGCGACGAGGTAGAAACGCACATCGAATTTCGCACGCGCATCGTCAAAAGCGGGAAAGCCGCATTCGTAAGCCGAGTTCTTTTCAACGTCAGGTTTTTGCTTCGCAATAATGAAAGAAAGCCCGACAGCCGCCATTGCGACAAAGGCCGCAATTCCTAAAAACATGAGGATCGGCAGGTACTCGAGCAGGAGGGCGGAAGCCACGGCTAACCTTTTTAGTTAAGAACTTGATTCTGAAGGGAACATCATCCCGCCAGCGTATAAAATCAAGGCCAAACCGCATCTGTGGATAAGTCTTTATGAAGATGCGGCAGAAAAGACTCTGCCGTTTCGTTTTGCCAATTTTTGGTAACCCGAATCGGTTCTGAAATCATTTTTGGGGATTGTCGCCTCTCTGCCCGCTTAGTAGCCTCTTCGGCACATGAAGAACGGGTTTTAACAAGTGGGTATTGCATGACAAATAATACAAATAAGCCTGAATCGCGGATTATTGATTGGCACGACGATACCGAAGATAACGAGCCTTACTCCCTCCGTGATCACGCTCCGGTCGATCCGATGGCGGCTACGCCGGCTTTTTACTTCAATAATTTATTGGCAGCAGCCAGACCCCATATCGTTCCGGATGATGTTGAAATTCCGAAGGCGCTGTTTGAGAGCTGGCGTTCTTTTTCCAATGGCCCCGCTCGCGAACGCTCCATAGATCGTAACCGCGTGCGTCCGCCCAACGGACTTGGCCGCTAACCCTTCGAAATCCCATGGACAGCAAATTCGCCAAAATTCTGTCTCCTCTTGCAGTAGCTTTTGGCCTCGTCGCGTCTGAAGCCAATAGTCAGCCGCTTACAGGTTTTCAGCCAGCGCCTCCTCCGATCACGGCCCCAAGTGCCAAGATTCTGGAGATTGTTCCATTTCAGATGCCCGTGCTGACGAGGCAGGAAATACCGCCCTTATTGCCCGAGCTTCAGTCGATCATGCCGGATGCGCCGGGTGAATATGTCTACCATCAGCGCGAAGGCACTTTGACGCATAACGGCGAAACAATCCTGAGCGGCCTTGTGTCAGGCATTGGACGGGCGCGCAATAATCCTGCCCTTCAATCGCGTGTTGATTTCGGCGTCATCCCGCGTGGACAGT
>DASTLS010000211.1:0-5928 GCA_035714725.1 Alphaproteobacteria bacterium
GTGAGGCGATACTCCGCCCGCGATGTAAACATACGATAGGGTTCAATCGTGCCTCGGGTGATGAGGTCATCGATCATCACCCCGATATAGGCTTGCGACCGATCGAGAACGAAGGGCGTTTCATGTGAAACGGAGCCGGCCCGGATGGCGGCATTCAGGCCAGCGACCAAACCCTGAGCAGCGGCCTCTTCGTAGCCCGTGGTACCGTTGATTTGACCGGCAAAATAGAGGCCTGAAACACGTTTTGTTTCAAGCGTTTGGCGTAGTTCCCGGGGGTCGCAATAGTCATATTCAATGGCATAGCCATGACGGATAATCTCGACGTTTTCCAGGCCCGGAATAGCCCTAATAAAAGCAGTTTGAACGTCACGGGGCAGGGATGTCGAAATGCCGTTGGGGTAGATCGTATTGTCATCCAAGCCTTCCGGCTCCAGAAATATCTGGTGGCGTTCCTTATCGGCGAAACGCACCACTTTATCCTCAATAGAGGGGCAATAGCGGGGTCCAACACCCTCAATCTGACCGGAATACATAGGTGCGCGGTGCAGGTTTTCGCGGATAATATCGTGGGTTTTCTGACTGGTATAAGTGATGCCGCAGCTGATTTGAGGCGTGGTTATTGCCTTTGTAAGCGTCGAAAACGGCACTGGGGGCTCATCTCCCGGCTGCATTTCAAGGCTTTTCCAATCAATAGTCCGGCTATCAAGTCTAGCTGGCGTACCGGTTTTCAGCCGTCCGAGCGGATAACCGAGCTTTTTGAGCGTATTTGACAGCCCAATCGAGGGTTTTTCGTTCACGCGGCCAGCCGGGATTTTCTCCTCGCCGATATGAATAAGGCCCTGAAGGAAGGTTCCAGTGGTCAAAACTACCGATTTAGCCCTGATTTCTTCGCCATTCGCACCGATTATGCCGCCCACCGAGCCATCGTCATTGAGCAGCAAGTCTTCAACTGCAATGGCCTGAATGCTCAAATTAAGCTGGTTTTGCAGGGTTTTCTGCATCGCCTGACGATACAGTTTGCGATCAGCCTGCGCACGCGGACCACGAACTGCAGGCCCTTTGCTGCGGTTTAACAGGCGAAACTGGATACCGGCGGCATCGGCGACGCGACCCATGATGCCGTCGAGCGCATCAATTTCCCTTACCAAATGGCCCTTTCCAAGGCCTCCGATAGCGGGATTGCACGACATCTCACCGATTGTCTCGACCTTATGCGTTGCCAACAGCGTGTTTGCGCCCATGCGTGCGGCAGCTGCAGCTGCTTCGCACCCGGCATGACCGCCACCCACGACTATGACATCGAATTTTTGCATGCGCGCACCATACTTAAATAAGCCAGCAGAATCAATGATCTTAAGGCAAATCAAGGCTTGTTTCGAAGTCTTAACGATATCGTGAGGTTTCTAATTTAGCATTGATAATCAAGACCCTGATCAGGATCGTCGGGGCAATTAAAGCGGAGGTTCGCACAGGACAAGTAGGCCCGGGGAGGCCAGAGTTATGACCGAGACTGTCACCATCGATCAACTCCGCGCGCATCTCGAGATCGCCAAAGACAAGCTTTCGCTCGAAAAAGAAAAAATCCTCGAACTTCACCCGCTCGCCGGCGATTTCAGTCGCGAAGAATATGCCTTTTCTTATGTGCGCGCCGAGCGCGTTGGCATGCGCGTGATCAATCGCCGTCTTGCTGAAATTGCATGGCTGCCGATGCAACTCGATCCACGTTCTGAAATTCTGTCTGAAGGCCGCAGCTCGATGAAGCGCTGGTTGTCTTCCCCGATCGCGCGCGCACCTGACTCGGATGAATTCGGCAATGACTTTATGCATGCGCTAACACGCTGCGGATTGCAGAAGGGCTTTGAAAATCCATCTTTCATCAGGCTTGCTGCGCGTGTCGCAAATTTGTTCCGCGATCTCTCCTGCCTCATCGGCCTCATTTATTACTGCACATGGATGAGTGAGAATAATATCGAGGCCGTCGAGCTTTCCGATCCCTCGGATGTCGAACGCACGGCTGAAGAAATTGCTGGCTTGCTGCAATCACCGGAAATCTATCGCTATCTCAAAGCGCAGGAACAGAATGACGAGAAAGTCAGCCGTCGTAAAAAACCTGCAATTGAGAAGCCGAAGAAGAAAGAACGTCCCAATCTGCGTGTGATTAAAAATACTGAATATTTAGATCCCTTCATGCCGGATCCCGTTACTGTCTAAGTGACGGCTTAAGCATAAAACTTCCGTAAATCCGCTTTTTTTCGGCCCTAATCGCGTCATAATCCCAGCGCGTAATCTGATCAAAGATTATCTGGGGGTTGTGTCATGCGTAGTCATTCGTTTTTGTTTTCAAGCACTGCTTTTGTTTTAGTGCTCGCAAGTTTTTCGGCGAATGCGCAAACGCTTCAGCCTGGCACGCAAGTCATTTTCCAAAACAGCCCGCAAACGCAAAACCAACCGGTGCAGCAATATCAGGTGCCGAACACAAATCCTGAACTCGGTCCCTTAAGTCCAACACCGCCGGGCCAAAATGTGGTTTCGAACGGACCTGATCCGCAAGCGCGCGTCGGTCGCATCAGCGTGATCGATGGCTCCGTTTCATTCCATACGCCCGATCAAAATGCGTGGTCTTACGCGACACTGAATTACCCGGTCGTTAGCGGCGAAAGCTTCTGGACCGAGCCGAATGCCAAAGCCGAAATTCAGGTTGGCTCTTCTGCCATTCGCATGGATGGCGGCACCGAGATGGATATCAACGAGCTGGATGATCATGGCCTACGCGTTGAAGTGACGCAGGGTATGGTCAATGTCCATGTCAGCACGGTTAATCCGGGCGAGGTCAATCAGATCATCACGCCGCACGAAACCATAAATCTTTTGCAGCCCGGTACCTATCACGTTCATCCCGGCAGCGGCGACGCGCCGGATGAGATTGCCGTCCTTAAAGGCAACATCCAGATTTCAGACGAGCAATCGATGCTCAATATCGGTCCCGGCGAAACAGCGCTCATCCGCCCCGGCAACCCGCCTGATATTCAGGTGCACGAGTCCGAAGCAACGCCGTTCGATAACTGGAGCCTTGGCCGCGACAATTACGAAGAGCCGCGCCAGGTCACGCAATATGTCTCGCCAGAAATGACGGGCTATGAAGACCTCGGCAGCTACGGCACATGGCAAGCCGATCCCACATACGGAAATATCTGGACGCCGACGGAAGTTCCTGTCGGATGGCAGCCCTATCATTACGGTCATTGGGTTTGGGTTTCGCCTTGGGGCTGGACCTGGGTTGATGACGCGCCATGGGGTTTTGCACCGTTCCATTACGGACGTTGGGCCTATATGCGCGAACATTGGTGCTGGATTCCGGGCACGATCGCGCCGCGCCCTGTCTATGCGCCGGCACTTGTCGCCTTCATCGGCGGAAGTGGTTTGAGCCTCACGATTGGTTTCGGCGGCGCGCCGGTCGGCTGGTTCCCGCTCGGTCCGCATGAGATTTATCATCCCGGCTATCACTATGGTTATGACTATTTCCGTCGCGTAAATGTGGCGAATGTTCATAACGTCACGATCAATAACTTCAACACCCGGCAGAATGTGAATGCAAATTTTGCCAACCGCCGTTTCGCGACTGTGGTTTCGCAGAACGATTTCGCATCCTCACATCCGGTCAACAAAGCTGCGATCAATGTGCCGGCAGCAAAACTGGCAAACGCTCCTGTAAATGCAGTGTCATCGCCGAATGTCGAAGGTCTGCGTCATCAGGCGACGCCGCAACGCATCGCACCGACGCCACCGCATCAACCAACTTCGCCACAAGTTCAGGCACATCCGGTCGGCACCAACGCCATCGTGAATGGCGCGGTTAATCGATCAGTTCCTGAACATAACGAACCCGCGCGTTTTGCAAACACGCCGCAAACGCCGAATGCAGCGCCGGGCCCCCCGATCCAGCATCGCGATTGGTCAAACTTCCATCCTTCGATGCATAGCGCTGCAACGCCGCAAATACCTCAAGCTGCGCAAGCAACACATGAAGCTGTACCGCAAGCGGCGCCAAGGACTGCGGTCGAACAACGTGCAGCCGCACAACAAAGCGCCGTCCAGGAGAAAGTACAGGCTCAAACGCAGCAGCGTTTTGTACCAACTCAACAACATATGCAGCAGCGACAAATCCAACAACAGCAGCATGTGCAGCGTCAGGAAATTCAGGTGCAGCATCCGACGCAGAGCGTGCCGCTCACGCCAAGCCATCAGGGTTGGGTGCGCCAAGCGCCGCAGCAGCACAATCAGGCGCCGCAACCTCACGCCGAGCAACACAATGAGCAGCACTCAGCCCCGCAGCAGGGCCGGCAAGATCAACGCTAGTCGAGATTGGTATTCGGAACGCGGACTAGCCGCACATCCTGCGCGCGCCTTCGAGGATCGGCACTGTCGCTGCCATAAAGCGAGTTCTTTGTGCAGTGTTCGCGAAATGGAAGTCTTCGCCATGTTTTCCTGTGACGTGGGTAGCCTGGTTGGCTTTCTGAATTTTAACAATGAATGGCGGCGATTTTGAAAGTTCGTCTTTGACTAAGATATAGACCGTGGGGAACGCCTGAGGATTATCCGCGCAAATAATCTTGGGCACGCCGAGAGCGTCAAATCCATTTAATAAATGCGATGTCACGGGCAGCTCTGCAGAAGCAACTTCAGAATGGGTAGTGCCGGGAACAACGGCTGCAGCACTAATGGCTGCTGCGATAAATGCATTTTTATTGAACATGCTCATCTCTTAAATTTCTCGGTTATGAAAAACTCGGATACATGGCATCCAGTTTCTGCTGAATGATTGTATTCCGCCGTGAGGGGGTCTCGGGTTTGCTTGGCGGCGCCGATGGTGTCGAAGCCTGTTGTCCCGATGTGCCTTCGCAAATCATTTCAGCTTGCCTGAAAATATAAGTCGATAGCTCAACCAATCGGCGTTGAGTTTCCGCAGAAGCATTGATCGGCTTACCCTTACGACTTCGCGTGATGATGTTTATTGTCGCGGGGGTGACATCGTCACCGCCCAGGGGACCGCTCCATGAGTAAACAGCAAAGAAAGATTTGCTTCCAAATTTCATTGGCTTCAGCTCTATGCCAACGACCGGATATTCTATTGGATGATTAACTGAAGGACAGGTAGAACGCAGCTGTGTAATGGCGATAAAACCATAAGGTTTTACATCCGCTCTTTCCTTCGGGGTCGATGGCTTGTCGTTTGACGAGATGGGGCGTTCAAGCGGCATGAGTGATGCGCAAGCCGATAAACAGAATGCGCTGGCCGCTGCGGCATAGGGAGTAAATTTTCTCATTCTTAAAATAACGCTCTAAAATTTTTGGAAGCGATGAGGCTACGCCGGAAAAATACTTTCCTGCTAGAAAAATCCTGAACTGCAAATTTTAGGTAGTTGTGCTGCGCTGCAGCGATTATTTTCCGATGCAGAAATCGCGGAAAATCACATCGAGCAAATCTTCGACATCCACGCGGCCTGTAATGCGCCCAAGCGAACGCATCGCGAGCCGAACATCTTCAGCACGAAGCTCGGCTTCTTCTGCCGCCATGGCACGGCGCAGATGGCGGTGCGCATCTTCAAGCGCGGTGCGGTGGCGTGCTTGCGTGAGTGCGGGCTCGCCCGTGTCGGCAAAGCGCATATCGATTTCGTTGAGTAGGCGATCAAGCAAAGTATGCATGCCGTTGCCGTTTTTGGCGGAAACAAAGATATATTCCTGATCATTCTCGGGACGACGTTCGGCCATCAGGTCAGATTTATTGGCGATAGCAATGGAGTTTTCATCCATCAGTTTGGCTGTTTCCGGATCGCGGTTCGGCCAGGTTTCACCGTCATAAACGAGAAGCTTGAGATCGGCCTGTTCGGCGCGGCGCAGAGCACGGCGGATACCTTCACCTTCGATTTT
>DASTLS010000212.1:0-1662 GCA_035714725.1 Alphaproteobacteria bacterium
CAATGACGGCGTTCAATTCTCGATCGCTTTCAACAAGAAGGGCGATACCGCGAGCCTGATGTTTGCCGGCCATTCCACGGCCGAAATTCTTGAAAACCGTCGCCTCGCGAGTGGCATTGAATATGGCAATGACGATTATGCCTTCCGTGAGCATCAGGGGGCCGTGAAGCTCATTGACCTGACGGAAGACGAGGAGCAATCGACCGTTTGCCATAAGGTCAAAACAGCGCCCTAACGCAGTGCGAACAAGATGTTAGCGACGTTAACCGATTGCAACTAAACGCAATCCTTGTATTCCGCGAAAAATCCTCTATATAAGCCGTGAGTTTAGATTTAACTCTCGCTTCTGCTTATGCCGTTCTACGGTGTTTCGAAAGACGGCCTTGGGGTTTCCCCGCCACACTTTCCTGCGTTTGTGATGAGTTTTTAAGGCATGTACTGGTTGGTCATGCGCTTGATCGCTACGCTCAAGAGGCCGGTCTCATGTTGGGGTCGGCATTACTAACGTAAGGAAAAGTAAAATGGCTAATGGTAAAGTAAAGTGGTTCAACGCAACCAAGGGTTTCGGTTTTGTGCAGCCTGAAGAAGGTGGCGCAGACGTATTCATCCACATCAGCGCTGTCGAACGTGCTGGTCTCCGCGATCTGAAGGAAGGCCAACGTATCAGCTATGAACTCGCGACCGCGAAGGGTAAGACCTCCGCCGCCGACATCAAGCTGCTCGACGACGCCGCCTAAATTTAAAACAGAACTTTAAAAAAGTTTTGGCATCCACCCGCGCAAGCGGGTGGCTTGTCTGCTTTTGAGGATATATCATGACGACCGATTTTAACGGCTTCGGCTTGCCGCCGAAGCTTTTGCATTCACTCGCACGCATGCAATTTGAAACGCCGACGCCAATTCAGGCGCAGGCCATTCCGCTCGCACTCGCGGGCCGCGATATTCTGGGCTCCGCCCAAACAGGTACCGGCAAGACCGGCGCCTTCGGCATTCCGCTTGTTGCAAAATTAATGGACAACACGGAGGCCGCGGGCCTCATCATGACGCCGACGCGCGAACTTGCGACCCAGGTTGCAGCCGCGCTGCAACAGATGATCCCGGTTTCCGGATTGCGCATTGCCGTCCTGATCGGCGGTGAGCCGATGCCGAAGCAGTTCCGCCAATTGCAGGCGCATCCGCGCCTCATCATCGGCACGCCAGGTCGCATCAACGACCATCTTGAGCGCAAGAGCTTGAAGCTCAACAACACGCGCTTTCTGGTGCTGGACGAAACGGATCGCATGCTCGATATGGGCTTTGGCGCTCAGATTGAACGTATCGTCGCGCATATCCCGAAGGAACGGCAGACGATGCTGTTCTCGGCGACGCTTCCTGCAGCAATTGTTAAACTGTCGAGCAAATATCTCAACAATCCGGAGCGCATCAGCGTCGGTGCAACGCATACCGCTGCTCCGAACATTCATCAGGAATTGATCCATAGCAGCGACAGCGAAAAATACCCGCAATTGCTTGAGCAGCTGAAGACACATAAAGGCTCGGCGATTATTTTCGTGAAGACGAAGTACGGTACAGAGAAACTCGCTGCCAAGCTTTCGCGCGAGGGCCATCAAGCCGATGCAATCCATGGCGATTTACGCCAGTCGCGCCGTGACCGTGTTATTCA
>DASTLS010000213.1:0-7453 GCA_035714725.1 Alphaproteobacteria bacterium
CGTTCCGACCCTCAAGCAGGTTCTGGAACGTATCGATGGCACCGGCGCTCCCCATGGCTTGAAAGCCGACAAAATCCTTGTTACTGCGCGCATCGTGACGGTCGCCAATACCTATGTGGCTCTCGTCAGCCCGCGTGCTCACCGCCCGAGCCTTGGTTTCAAGGACGCGGTCGAGAATATGATGCGCGACGTCGATAAAGTCTTCGACCGTCGCGTGGTTCTGGCGCTCGCCAATTACATCGAAAATCGCCCCAACAAGCTTGACTGGCTGACAACAGCTAAGCAATGATGGGGCATGCATGCACCTGTCAAACAGCCGGCTAAAACCGGACGTGATTTCCTCGATCTCGATGTGATCGACCCGGCCGAATTAAAGGCCATTCTCAAGCATGCCCACCAGATGAAGAAGTCGCCTTTGGCATTCCAGCCGATGGTCGGCAAGACGCTGGCGCTGATTTTTGAAAAACCCTCGACCCGCACGCGCGTATCCTTTGAAGTCGGCTTTCGCCAGTTGGGTGGCCATGTCACGACGCTGAGCGGCGCTGAAATCCAGCTCGGCCATGGCGAGACGATTTCCGATACCGGTCGCGTTCTGTCGCGCTTCACCGATATCATCATGTTGCGCACTTTTGCCTCAGCCAAGCTCTATGAGCTTGCGAACGGCGCCAGCGTACCTGTTATCAACGGTCTGACCGATGCCTCGCATCCATGTCAGGTGATGGCCGATATCATGGCGGTGGAAGAGCGCCTCGGCACCCTTACTGGCAAAACAGTTGTGTGGGTGGGTGATGGCGGCGATAACGTCCTCGTCAGCTGGATCCATGCCGCGCCTGTATTTGACTTCACGCTCAAGGTCGTATGCCCGCCGGAATTTGTGCCGCCGAAAGATGTTCTGATTGTGGCTCAGAAGAAGGGTGCACGCATCAGCATGACGGCGGATGTCGAAGCTGTAAAAGGCGCCGATATCATCATCACCGATTGCTGGGTTTCCATGCATAATAGTGATGCCGCTGCCCGTCATGAGCGCCTAGCACCCTATCAGGTGAATGCCGAGCTGATGGCGAAGGCAGGACCGAAGGCAATTTTCCTGCATTGCCTCCCGGCCCATCGTGGCGAGGAAGTGACGGATGAGGTCATCGACGGCCCGCAATCCGTTGTGTGGGACGAAGCCGAAAACCGCATGCATGTGCAAAAGGCGATTGTTTGCTGGTGCATGGGCGTTAAAGCGCCCTAACTGCCGCCCTTTATTTAGCGGCCCGATATTTCTGCGGCCATAACTTCAGCGACACATAGTAAATCAAGCCAGCCGTCACAAAACCGATATAGGGTCCGATATCGGCGCCTCCAACACGGTTGGATAGAAGTCCCGTGTAGAGCGAGTTCGCTGAGAACAGGACTATTGAAAGCGCGGAAACAAGAACAAAGATAATGCTTCCACGCGTGATGCCCGAGATTGTCACTTGTTCTTTCTTGCCGATGCAGAACCAGTGAACCAATAAAATCGCGGCCCATGGCGTCACCCAATGGGCGAAGAGAAACAAAAAGTTCTCATAGAAATCGACGAACGAACTCGACGCCAGAATACAAATGACATAACCGAGAATGGCGCCGACGGCAGCGGCTAGTGGCCTCGAAATTTTAAGTCCGGCCGACATTAAGCTATAGGCAGCCGAATTGTCGTTGATCGCATTTACCGGAATGGAATTAAAAGCGATCAGAAAAAGCACCAACGGCGCAAACTTACCGGTCAAATTTTGCAGGGCATGCATCACACCTTCCGGCGCTTGCTCCGTTACGGCAGAGGCTGTGACATAGCCAAAGAAGGTTAGAGCTAGGAACGATAGAAACAATCCAAAGAAAACCGAGGTAAAAACCTTTTTGCTCGATGTCTTCGCGGGAAGATAGCGCGTGTAGTCGGCTGTATATGTTGTCCAGCTGACTGCGGAATAAGCCATCAACAATAGAAATGCCCCGAGGACATCTTTCGGTGCCGCTGCAGGAGCAGTAGGGGCTGTTACGCCGGTTTTATGCATGGCGATGATGCCGATCACGGCAAAAAAGAAACCAAGAACAATTCCGGTATATTGGGATGTGTCTTGAATAAGGTGATGGCCGTAAATGCCGATCAGCATCTGGACAAAGACTAGAACGCCCAACGCCAGCCAGAACGGCACATGCAAGCCGATTACGGCAAGGAATGAAACGAACGCAGCACCGGAAAGCACGTTATTAATAGTGTCCCAGCCAATCGCGCCGACCCAATTCAGAAAGGCGGGTAGCTTTTTGCCGGTACGGCCCAACGAGAAGCGTCCGGCCTCCATCTGAGACAGACGCGTCAATGGGCCAAGAATGGAAGTGAGGGCAGGGAAGGCGGTGCCGACAAGCGATGACAGAAGAATAACGAACATGGCATCGGCAAAATTTAAACCCATGCCTGCGATCAGGACGCCGAGCAGCCAAACGCTAACGCCGATATTGCCGACAAAGAAAACCCAGAAGGGTTTAATGGTGGCGAGTGTTTGTTCGTGAGATTGGACGCCTTCGGTAATCAGAGAGTGTTGGGTATTCTCCATGCGGATTTTGGGCATCTGAACCTCACAAACTGGGAAACGCGGACTCGGCTACTATGAGATGCAAATATTCAATATTTGGCAAGAATAAAGCCGAGTGGCTTGCACCGATTCCTTGCCTTAGTTTGAAAAATCGTTCAAACATAAAGCATGACAAATACAGCCCTTCAAGCTCCCCGCCCACGCGATCTCGGAACCGTAAACTGGCTCGGCCTTAAGACCCTCACGGGCAAGGAAACGGGTCGTTTTCTAAAAGTCTATGCGCAGACGATCATAGCGCCTGTCATCACGACGCTGCTTTTCTATCTGGTCTTCTCGCTGGCTCTTGGCGGCGCAGGTCGCATGATCGGCGATGTTCCTTATATGGCGTTTCTGGCTCCGGGCCTGATCATGATGTCGATGGCGCAGAACGCTTTCGCCAATACTTCATCCAGCATGGTCATCTCGAAAGTGCAGGGGAACATTGTCGATGTTCTGATGCCGCCTTTGTCGGCCATGGAGCTGACGCTTGGTTACACGCTCGGTGGCATCGCGCGTGGCTTCGTTGTCGGTGTTGTGTCAATCGCGACGATTGCGGTACTGATGCCAACGCATATCGTGGCGCCTTTCTATATTGTCTATCATGCCGTTATGGGCTCGATGATGCTGGCGCTGCTCGGTCTCATCGGCGGCATCTGGTCGAGCAAGTTCGATCATCTGGCTGCGGTGCAGAATTTCATCATCATGCCGGCGACGTTTCTTTCCGGCACTTTCTACACCGCCGACCGCTTGCCGGAAGCGTGGCGCTTCCTCTGCCACCTCAATCCGTTTTTCTACATGATCGATGGTTTCCGTTACGGCTTTATCGGCATGTCTGACGGCACGCTGGGCACTGGCCTTATTCTCCTCGCTGTTTCCAACATTCTCTTGCTTGCGCTCGCCTATAAGATGATCGCGGCAGGTTACAAGCTTAAATCCTAAGGACAAACAATGGCCGAACCGATCAAGCCCGAAGACATGACGCCCCTGATGCCCGTCTATGCGCGTGCCGATATTTATTTCGAGCGCGGCGAGGGCTGCTATCTCTTCACCGACAAGAACGAGCGTTATCTCGATTTCCTCGGCGGCATCGCCGTGACCGGCCTTGGGCATGCGCATCCTTATGTTGTGCAAAAGCTGAAAGAACAGGCCGAGAAGCTTTGGATCACTGGCAATGTGTTCAAGACGCACAGTGGCGAGAGGCTAGCAAAACGCCTGACCGAACTGACTTTCGCGGATACCGTTTTTTTCCAGAATTCCGGCGTCGAGGCGTGGGAATGCTGCGTTAAAGTCATCCGCAAATATTTCAGCACCATCGGCCAGCCGCAGCGCTATCGCGTTATTAGTTTTTCGGGCTGTTTCCATGGCCGCACACTGGCTGCGATTGCTGCTGCCAAGACTGAAAAGATGATTGGCGGCTTTGGTCCTGTGACCGATGGTTTTGATCAAGTCGCGTGGGGCAATCTTAACGAAGTTCGTAATGCCATCACATCCGAAACCGCCGCGATCATGATCGAGCCGGTCGTGGGTGAAGGTGGTATGCGTGCGGCAACGCCGGAATTCCTCAAGGCGCTCCGCCAGACCTGCGATGAGTTCGGCCTTCTGTTGTTCTTCGATGAAATTCAATGCGGCATGGGCCGTACCGGCAAGCTGTTCGCGCATGAGTGGGCAGGGGTAATGCCCGACGTCATGAGTGTCGCCAAGGCGCTCGGTAATGGTTTCCCGATCGGCGCTGCTCTAGCGACTGCAAAAGCGGCGCAGGGCATGGGTGTCGGTACGCATGGCTCGACCTATGGGGGCAATCCGCTCGCCACCGAAGTCGGCAATGCCGTTCTCGATGTCATGACCAAGCCCGGTTTCCTCGATGATGCAAAGAAGCGTGGCGATTATTTTGCAGCGAAGATCGCGGAATTGCCGAAGCGCCATCCGAAGGTCTTCACCGAAAGCCGCGGCAAGGGCCTGATGCAAGGCCTCGTTTGCGTGCCGTTGAACACCGATATGGTGAAGGCGCTGCGTGACGAGAAGCTGCTCTGCCTCGGCGCTGGCGATAATGTCGTGCGCTTCCTGCCGCCCTTGATCGTCACCGAAGCTCAAATCGACGAAGCCATTGCAATCATCGACCGCGTCGCAGCAAGGATGGCAAAATGACCCAGCTCTTTCGTCTCTGCATTATCTTGATGATGGTGATTTCGCTCGCTGCGTGCGGCACGTCGAAAGACGATAAGGACACCACGGACGATAGCGATAAGAAGACAGAAGAGAAGGCTGCAAAGAAGAAAGACGTTTTGCCGATTTGCCCGCAGGTCGCCATTATCCGCGATATCGATCAGGTGCAGGATTACGGCACGGAAAAGCCGGATCCTTCGGAACTTGTCGGCCAGTCGAAGATGCTCAAGGTCAATGGCGATTGCGGTTATCAGGATAACGGCATCGATATCAAATTCGATCTCGACTTTATCTCCGTAAAAGGTCCGCGTCTCGGTGGTTTGCGCGCGACATTCCCTTACTTTGTGGCGGTTGTCGATCCGCAGCAGAATATCCTCAACAAGGAACGCATGACGTTACAGGTTGGCTATTCAAGCGATAGCAAAGTTCAAACGCAGACAGAGTCGCTGCATATTTTTATCCCGCTGTCGAAAGCCGACCGCGCTGCAGGACCCAACTACCAAGTGCTCATGGGTTTTCAGCTGACGCAAGAGCAGCTGGATGCGGTTATTCAGAAACGGGATAAGCCGGTTGAGGGCAATTAAGCGGCGTCGAGTTTGGAGATTTCGCTTAATTCAATAGAATACTTGGTTGTTGGACCGTGCAGGCATGCGCGATTGCGGCCTTTTACCTTGGCGCCCATCATGGTGATGTCTGCGGCAACGTAGCCTGAATTTTTAGCGAGTGTAGGGGTCGGCTCCATGATGATGCTCGCGCCGGAGCTGAGCGTGACCTGGAGCTCGACCGGCTGACCTTCCATATTCTTGGCTGTGATTGTGGCATTCTTGGCTGCCAGACGAATTTTTTCCGCCACAGCTGCCAGGTCGTAAATGCTGTTGACCTTCGCCAGCACGACAAACTCTTCACCGCCCATGCGGCCGACAACGTCGGCATTGCGTACGGCGCTTTTAATGATATTCGACATAGCAACCAGAACGTCGTCGCCGCCTTCATGTCCGAGGTCGGTGTTTACCTTTTTGAAATGGTCGATATCCAGTGTGATGACGCCAAGAAAACGATCTTCGCGATCCGCATCTTTCAGCATGACATTGGTGATGGCATCCATGCCATTGCGGTTTGGGAGGCCGGTGAGGGGATCGGTAACGGCTTCTTTGCGGAGTTTTTTATTCTCAGCCTGAAGGCGAGCGATTTCAGTCGCTGCATCGGCAAGCAGAGCTCGTAACGTCTGGAAATCAGCGGTTGCGTCGATGGTCATTAGCCCACACCCGTCGGTTTTTCGGTCGGACCTTTATATGTACGAATTGTCAGGTTGCCGAGCAGGCCGGTTGGTTCTTCGCGCGCAATAGAAACTGCATGCGTGCCGTTTTCTTTCGCCGCTGCCTTTTCCAACTCAGTCGTTTTTTGCTGCGTATCGCTCATATCTGCCCACAGAACAAATTTCGGCTATTTAGCCAGAATGTGGTGCTTTTCTATAGATTTGGCAGGGTTAAAACAACCAAAAACAATAGTTTCTTATTAAAAACAGGTAGTTATAAAAACCCTCAAAAAGCAGGGTTTTAGCTGCCGCCGTAGCTTTGGATAAGGCTGCCGGAGATGAGGTACCAGCCGTCTACCAACACGAAGAAGATGATCTTAAAGGGCAGGGAGATGATAGAGGGCGGCAGCATCATCATACCCATCGACATCAGGATCGAGGCCACGACCATATCGATGATCAGGAATGGCAGGAACAGCAGAAAGCCGATCTCGAACGCGCGGCGCAATTCGGAGATCATGAAGGCCGGTATCAGGGCGCGGAGGGAGACTTCATCTTTGCCTTCTTCAACGCCGGGCTTAGCCGCTTTTGCCGGTGGGGCTGTTGGGCCCGATGGCTGTTTGACGGTAATGCCCGCTTGCGCGTCTGCCGCTTTGCTCATTTCAACGAACAGGTCGATGTCTTTCTGGCGCGTATGCTTCATCATGAATTCGTGGAACGGCTCGATGGCACGATCAAACGCTGTCTCTTCGTCGATCTGATTATTCATGAGCGGGCGAATACCGCCATCCCACGCCTGATCGAATGTCGGCTGCATGATGAACATAGTGAGGAAGAGCGCCAGGCTGATCAGCACGACGTTCGGCGGCGTTGTTTGCGTGCCGAGCGCGGTACGCAGGAACGACAACACGACAACCACGCGCGTGAAGCAGGTCACCATCACAAGGATGGACGGCGCCAGCGAAAGTACGGTGATAAGCAGGACGATCTGCACCAGCTTCGCCGATGTCGTCGGCCCTTGGCCGAGATCGAAATTGATCGCTTGCGCGAAGGCTCCTGCAGGCACCAAACAGCTCAGCAAAATACCGAGCGTCAAAAGCATCGGCGTTAGGCGGCGGAGAAGCGATTTGGCGGGTTTAGTCATTGAACGGTTTTTGTCTGAGGAGGGGCTGCGATATCCGACTCGACCACTATATCCTGATTAGTGCCGAGGAGCAGCAAATGTTCTTTATCGTCGCAGCGAACAAGGACCAGCCGGCGACGCACATCCAAAGGCATGTTTTCGATAATGCTAAGCCGCTTGCCGACTGTGCCGCCCGGCATTTTGATGCCACGCAGGTTGAGGTGCTTCAAGGCATAGCCCATCAAGCCGAGTAAGCCGCCGACCACCAGAAAAGCGATCGCAACGCGTAACCATGAAACGGTTTCAGGCTCGGTGCTCATG
>DASTLS010000214.1:0-4117 GCA_035714725.1 Alphaproteobacteria bacterium
AAATAAAGCCGGATATCGTCATCCATACGACGGGGCCATTCCAGAACCAGAGTTACGCAGTGGTCGAAGCCTGCATCCACGAGGGCTGCCATTATATTGATCTTGCCGATGCGCGGCATTTTGTCGCCGGCATTAGCCGATACGACCAGCAGGCAAAAGATAAGAATATTCTTGTTGTCAGTGGCGCCAGCTCCGTCCCCTGCCTTACAGCTGCTGTTATCGATTACTATCGGCCCTCCTTTAAAACGCTGGATAAAGTCGAGTATGGAATTAGCGCAGCGCAACATACCAATCGCGGTCTCGCGACCACATCGGCCGTTCTCAGCTACGTTGGGAAAACTTTCACGACATTAATCGACGGCCGCCAGCAGCCTGTTTATGGATGGCAAGATTTACACGCCGAAAAATATCCGCAATTAGGCTGGCGTTTATTCGGCAACTGCGACATAGCCGATTTGGAATTATTTCCCGCTCGATATCCGGAATTAAAAACCATTCGTTTTTCCGCCGGGCAGGAAATATCTTTTCTGCATTTAGCCTTATGGCTTCTGAGCTGGTTTATAAGGTTCGGCCTGATATCTTCTCTCAATCGATTGGCCCCTTATCTTCTTAAACTGTCATTTCTTTTTGACTTTTTTGGAACGGGACGCAGTGGTTTTCATATGTTTCTGTCGGGAACTGACAAAGATGGAAAATTCAGAGCCAAAAAATTTTATATCATCGCGAGATCAGGACACGGCCCTAATATCCCCTGCATGCCAGCTATTCTTCTAGCGCAAGATCTGGCGAGCGAGACTCCCCCGCAAACTGGCGCGCGCCCATGTCTCGACCTCATCAATCTGGAACGATACTCGACTGCGCTGAGTGGGTTGGACATCTCAATCATCAAGGATGATCCAAATGCTTAACGTGAACGACCCGTACAGCTACCGGCAAAACCCTGAAATTCCATCTTTTCCCGAAGATAAGGCACTGTTTATTTTCGACGGTATATGCGTACTTTGCTCAACAGGCTGTGCATGGATGATGCGTCATGACAGCAAAGATCAGTTTCACTTCACGACGACCGCGACGCCCTTGGGCAAGGCCCTCTTCGGTCATTACGGCATCGATGTCGACAAAACCTATATGCTGATCGATAAGGGCCGGATGTATACGAAATCCGATGGCTATCTGCATATGCTCGATCAACTTGGCGGATGGTGGCCTTTACTCAAGGTTTTCTATCTTATGCCGCGCGGCATCCGCGATTTTCTTTACGACGTCATGAATCGCAACCGTTATCGCTGGTTTGGTAAAACGGGTTACTGCGAATTGATCCCGGAACAGTTTAAGCAAAAAATGTTGTGAAAATCCGCCTGGCGTAATTACTTCAGCCACTTTTGCATGATGGTACGCGGGATGCTTTCGAAACCGAGATGCTTATAGAAATCGACGACCTGCGTATTTGTTTCGCGCACAAGCAACATCGCCTTCACGATTTTCTTTTCCTTGAGCCAATTTTCGGCGGCTTCCGTCATCAGGCGACCGATGCCTTTCATGCGATGCTCGGGGTGGGCCGCCACATAATAAATCCAGCCGCGATGGCCATCATGCCCCACCATCACACTGCCGATAATTTGGCCTTCGCCGTCTAGACCGACCAGCACATCTGAGTTTTCCTTGCTGCGCGCGAAATGGAAATCCGTCTCAGGGTCGTTGTAATCGGTCGTGAGATTGCAGGCCCGCCACAACTTGGCCACCGCAGCGGCTTCGTTTTTGGACGCATTTCGAATGATTAATTCGCTCGACATACCCCCTATCCTGCATGAGAAAGAGCGGATACAACAATGCAAAAAACGGCTACAGGACGTATTAACTTTTCATGCTTTCTATTCAGAACCTCACTTACCGGATTGCCGGTCGCACACTCTTGGATAATGTCTCGGTCAATATTCCGGCGGGGCATCGCGTCGGCCTTGTCGGCCCGAACGGCACCGGCAAATCCACGCTCTTTAAACTGATCGCGGGCGATTTGGACAGCGACGGCGGCGATATCTCGCTGATCAAGGGATCATCCCTCAGCATGGTGCGTCAGGATTTTCCGGTCGAGAGCATGCCGATCATCGACATCGTGCTCGCGGCCGATGTCGAGCGTACATCGCTCTTGGCCGAAGCCGAGACCACCACAGATGTTGATCGCATCGGCTACATCTATGAGCGGCTGACCGAGATCAATGCTTATGAAGCCCCTTCTCGCGCGGCCTCCATTCTCGCGGGCCTCGGATTTCCGGAAGATACGCAGGGCCAGCCGATCTCTGCCTTCTCCGGCGGTTGGCGCGCGCGCGTGGCACTTGCCGCTGTCCTGTTCCGTCAGCCGAATGTGTTGCTGCTCGATGAGCCCACGAACCATTTGGATTTCGAGTCGCTCGTCTGGCTCGAGAATTTCCTGATGCGATATCGCGAGACGCTGATCATCATCAGCCACGACCGCGATATTTTGAACAAGACCGTCGATCACATTCTGCATTTGGAGAACCACAAGCTCAATCAATACACCGGCAATTACGATCAATTCGAGCGTCGCCGCGCCGAGAAGTTGATGAACCAGCAAGCGCTGCATGAAAAGCAGACGGCGCAAAAAGCGCAGATGATGAAATTCGTCGACCGCTTCCGCGCCACAGCCAGCAAGGCGCGTCAGGCGCAAAGCCGCCTCAAGGCGATTGAGAAGATGGATATTGTCGATGCCGTTATCGCAGAGCGCGTGACCGCCTTCACCTTCCCGCAGCCGAAGGAAATGAAGTCGCCGCTGATCAAACTCAATCATGTCGATGCAGGGTATGGCGAGAAACCGGTTTTGAAAAACCTCAACCTCACGATCAATCATACCGACCGCATCGCGCTTTTGGGCGCTAACGGCAACGGCAAATCGACGCTCGTGAAAATTATCTCCGACCGCCTTGCGCCGATGGCGGGCGATATCGCCAAATCCGGCAAGCTGAAAATCGGCTATTTCGCGCAGTTCCAGACCGATGAGCTGGATACGACGATGACGCCGTTCGAAATTCTGCAAGCGGCGATGAATGAAAGTTCGGAAGTCAAAGTGCGCTCGACCCTCAGCCCGTTCGGTTTCGATAAGCGCAAGGCCGATACGAAAGTCGGCGAGCTCTCGGGCGGCGAGAAAGCGCGGTTGCTCTTCTGCCTCATGAGCCGCGAAGCGCCGCATATCATGCTGCTCGACGAGCCGACGAACCATCTGGATATCGATGCGCGCGAGGCGCTTATTCAGGCGCTCAATAATTATAACGGCGCGATCATCCTTGTAAGCCACGATCCGCATTTGATCGAATGCGTGGCCGATCAGCTGTGGCTAGTTTCGAACGGCACCTGCAAACCGTATGACGATGATCTGGAAACCTATAAGAAGCTGGTCATTCGCCAGCGCCGCCTTGAGAAGGGCGAGAAAAAAGGCGCCGCGTGAAGAAGCCTTCCAGCAAATGGTTCGTCTATCTGCTGGAATGCAAAAACGGTCGGCTTTACACCGGCATCACGACTGACCTTGAGAAGCGATTTCAAAAACACAGTTTGGGCAAGGGTGCGATGTTCACGCGGTTGAATAAACCCGCGCGGATGCTGGGTGCAAAGCCCTGCCGCAACCGCTCAATCGCCAGCAAACTTGAATATGCAGTGAAGCAGCTCACGCCCGCGAAGAAGCGCGCGATGGCCGCAGAGTGGTCGGTCACAAAATTCTAAAACGGTAACCCCACTTGAACATGCGTGTGCGCGGGCGTGCCGCCACCATGCGCATCGACCTCCGGCGTATCGCAGGCGGTGAGAGTGAGGAGAAAGAGGAGAGAAAGGCTTATCTTACCGATTTGTTTTGTGGTGTTATTCTTAACATTTGCCATTCTTTAATTTTGTTCCAATAGGTGTTGTGGTCAAGTTCTTTCAAAATGCTAATTATATTGTTCGCCCAATCTATATATTTTGGCATATCAGGATGATTAGTCTTCGAAATATCAAATTTGGCTTTTACATTTATTATATATGTTGATCGAAAAAATTTTTCTTGGCCTTCTATAGCAGCATATCCAAAAAATGCGCCCAATTGCCCCAAGCCCGCTCCCGTGCTGGTCCT
>DASTLS010000215.1:0-4535 GCA_035714725.1 Alphaproteobacteria bacterium
CTGGCTCCTTCGGTACGGCCTTTGTGAAGACCGTTCTCGAGCGGTTTCCCAAAGTTAAGCGCCTCGTTGTCTTCTCGCGCGATGAATTGAAGCAGTTTGAGATGGCGCGCCGTTTTCCGGACAGCAAATATCCCGCTTTACGTTACTTCATTGGCGATATCCGCGATGAGGCTCGCATCCGCCGTGCGCTCGAGGATATCGATATCGTCGTGCATGCCGCGGCCCTCAAGCAGGTTCCTGCCGCGGAATACAATCCGTTCGAATGCATCAAGACCAACGTTCTCGGCGCTCAAAACCTGATCGAGGCGTGCCTTGATACCAAGGTGCAGAATGTTGTGGCGCTTTCGACTGACAAGGCAGCTGCTCCGATCAACCTTTATGGCGCGACCAAGCTTTGTTCCGACAAACTTTTTGTCGCGGCTAACAACATCAAGGGCCGCCGCGATATCCGCTTTAGCGTCGTCCGCTATGGCAATGTCATGGGCAGCCGCGGTTCGGTTGTTCCGTTTTTCCTCGGTGAGCGTAAGTCAGGCGTATTGCCGATCACGCATCAGGATATGACGCGCTTTAACATCTCGCTGCAGGATGGCGTCGAGATGGTGCTGTGGTCGATTGAAAATGCGCTTGGCGGCGAGATCTTTGTGCCGAAGATTCCATCCTATCGTATTACCGATCTGGCAAAAGCTTTGGCGCCGGAATGCAAACAGAATATCGTCGGCGTTCGCCCGGGTGAAAAGATTCACGAAGAAATGATTACAGTCAGCGACAGCTTCAATACAGTCGATCTCGACCGCTATTACGCCATCCTGCCATCACCGGATAAGGAAAAGATGAGCGCGTACTGCAAGGAAACCGGAGCCAAGCCGGTGAATCCCGGCTTCGCTTATAACAGCGGTACAAATGACGAATTTCTGAGCGTTGAAGAACTCCGCAAGGTCATCGACGAATACGCTGCCAGCATCGCAGCCTGAGCGCGGGGACACATGGCTTTTATTCCCTACAGCTGCCAGAACATCACACAAGACGATATCGATGCCGTCACGGCTGTGCTGCGTTCCGAGTATCTGACGCAAGGCCCGGCTATCGAGAAATTCGAAAAGGAATTTGCAGCGCTTCATGAAGTCCCACATGCTGTTGCCGTATCGAATGCAACCGCCGGGCTTCATATTGCGTGCATGGCACTTGGTGTTACGTCGGGCAAATCGGTTTGGACGGTGCCGAACAGCTTTGTGGCGTCTGCCAATTGCGCACTTTATTGCGGCGGGCGTATTGATTTCGTCGATATCGACCCTGTCACGCGCAACATCTCGATTGAGGCGCTGAAAGCAAAGCTCGAGAAGGCGCAGCCGAAAGATTTGCCGCAAGTCGTCATCCCGGTCGATTTCTCAGGGCTGCCCTGCGATATGCGCGAGCTGCGGGCGCTCGCCGATAAATATAAATTCAAAATCCTGGAAGATGCTTCGCATGCGACTGGCGCCAGCTATCTTGGTAAGCCGGTCGGCAGCGATTGGGCTGATGCGACTGTCTTCAGCTTCCATGCCGTAAAGATCATCACGACTGCCGAAGGTGGTCTTGTCACAACGCGCGATGCAAAGCTTGCTGAGAAACTGCGCCTTCTGCGGTCGCACGGCGTGACGCGCGAACCAAGCTTGCTTACAGGAACGCCGGAAGGTCCGTGGAGTTATGAGCAGATCGATATCGGCTATAACTATCGCATCACCGATATTCAGGCAGCACTCGGCAGCTCGCAGCTGAAACGCCTCAAGGAAATGCGCCAGAAACGCGAAGATTTGTCGCAACGCTATGACAAGAAGCTAGCCGGGTTGCCGCTGATCTTGCCGCCGCGGCAGAATGATCGCGTCTCGTCATGGCATCTGTACGTTGTTGAGATCGACGAGACGAAAACGCGTGCCACACGTGGCGATGTGTTTCAGGCGATGCGCGCCGCGCATATCGGCGTGAATGTGCATTACATTCCGATCCACACGCAGCCTTATTATCAAAAGCTCGGCTTCAAATGGGGCAACTTCCCCAATGCCGAGCGTTATTATAAACGCGCGCTCTCCATTCCGCTGTATCCGGCGCTCACAAACGAGCAGCAGGATTTCGTCGTTAAAACGCTGGCGGATGCCGTAGGCCCCAGCCGCGCCGTGGCGTAATCATGAAACTGGCGCTCGGCACCGTACAGTTCGGCCAGAAATACGGCATTGCGGGCCGCGGCGAGCAGGTGCCGATCGGCGAAATTCGCTCCATCCTGATGGCAGCTTCGAAAGCAAACGTGCGTGTGCTGGATACTGCCGCCGCTTACGGTGACATTGAGCCGCGTCTTGCCGAGCTTTGCGCCAATATGCCGTTTTCGATCATCTCAAAAATTCCGGCGCTCCCGGGATTGCTACAGGGGGAGACGCCTGTTGAGTTCGCATTAAACGCAGCGAAAGAATCCAAAAAGCGTCTAGGCGATCGATTGCAAGGCCTGATGTTCCACAGCAGTGACGATCTGACAGGACCTCATGGCAAGGATATCTGGCAAGCCGTCAGCGATTGGGCGAAGAGCGAGAAGATCAAGCTCGGCGTTTCCTGCTATGCGCCGGATGATTTTTTAAAACTGAAACAGAGCTTCGATATCCAGATCGCGCAATTGCCGGGCAACGCGCTCGATCAGCGCATTGCTGCGCTGGCACCTTCCGATTGCACCATCTTCCTGCGTTCGGCTTTCCTGCAGGGGCTATTGCTGTTGCCACTCACGATTGCGCAGCGCCGCTTACCGCCCGCCGCATCCGCACTGGAAAAATGGCACAATTGGTATCAGGCAAAAGGCCTCGATCCGCTGGTTGCCGCTCTCTCAGTGGTGAAAAGCTTCAAAGCGGTTTCAACCGTTATTGTCGGCGTCGATAACCTAGCGCAGTTCGAAGGCATTCATGAAGCTTGGCAAGCTGCCAAACCGCTTGAAGCCCATGAGCTTGCTGACGCCAATCTCGACATCATCGATCCGCGCCGCTGGAAGGGCCGTTCGTCATGAAGACGGTCGCCATCCTTCAGGCCCGCATGGGCTCGAGCCGTTTGCCGGGCAAAGTTCTCAAAACCGTCGCCGGTAAGCCGATGATCGAGTTGCTGCTTGGTCGTCTTTCGCGTGCTAAGCAGGTGGATAAGATTGTCGTCGCCACGACGGATCAGTCGAAAGACAAGCCGTTGATCGAGCTGTTGGCGAAATCCGGCTACGCATCTTTTGCGGGTAGCGAGAGCGATGTGCTTGATCGCTATTATCAGGCGGCGCGCAAGGAAGGCGCCGACATTGTTATTCGTGTGACAGGTGATTGCCCGTTGATCGATCCCAATCTGGTCGATGATGTGGTGAAACGCTTCAAAGCCGCGAACGTCGATTACGTCAGCAATATTGAGCCGCCGACCTATCCGGATGGCCTCGATATCGAAGTCTTCACCTTTGCCGCGCTTGAAAAGGCATGGAAAGAAGCCAAGGCCCAGCCGGAGCGCGAGCATGTCACGCCTTATATCCGGCAGAACAAAAGCTTCAGCCGCGATAATGTCAAAAACGGCGAAGATCTCTCGGCTATGCGCCTGACGGTCGATGAGGCCGCCGATCTTGAGGTCATTCGGAACGTCTTCGCGCATTTTGCGCCGGATACTGCCTTTGGCTGGCAGGATGTGATAAAACTTTCCCGCGATAAGCCTGAGCTTTTCAAAGCTAACCAGGTGATCGGTCGCAACGAAGGAGCCGCCATGGGTACTGGGCAGAAATTATGGAAGCGCGCAAAGAACGTCATTCCCGGCGGCAATATGTTGCTGTCGAAGCGCTCGGAAATGTTTTTGCCCGAGCAGTGGCCCGCCTATTTCAGCAAGGCGAAAGGCTGCAAGGTCTGGGACCTCGACGGTAACGAGTATACCGACATGTTCATCATGGGCATCGGCACCAACACGCTCGGTTATGGCCATCCGGAAGTGGACGGCGCCGTTCGCAGCGTGATCGATAACGGCAACATGTCGACCTTCAATTGCCCGGAAGAAGTTTATCTCGCCGAACGTTTGATCGAAATTCATCCATGGGCCGATATGGTGCGCTTTGCCCGTTCAGGCGGTGAAGCCAATGCAATCGCCATTCGCATCGCGCGCGCAGCATCGGGGAGGGATAACGTCGCCATCTGCGGCTATCACGGCTGGCATGATTGGTATCTCTCAGCCAATTTGGGTGACGAGAAAAATCTGGCAGGACATCTGCTCCCGGGCCTTGAGCCAAAGGGCGTGCCACAAAATCTGCGCGGCACCGTGTTCCCATTTAATTACAACGATATCGCCGGGCTCGAAGCGCTCGTTAAAGAAAAGAATATCGGTGTCATCAAAATGGAAGTGGTGCGCAACTTCGGGCCCGAGAATAATTTCCTGCAAAAAGTTCGCGAGCTGGCGACGAAGAATAAAATCGTCCTCATCTTCGACGAATGCACCTCCGGCTTCCGCGAGACCTTCGGCGGTATTCATAAAAAATACGGCGTCGAGCCGGATATGGCGATGTTTGGTAAAGC
>DASTLS010000216.1:0-3755 GCA_035714725.1 Alphaproteobacteria bacterium
ATGGCTGCTAATGATTTTATCATGGTATGAAAATTGACGCGGCGATCTTCAGGCGATAGTGGCTGCGGATCGACATCATCAGGAACCGGCTCATTCGCTTTGTCGTTTATTGAATGCCGAGATACTGTGCAGAATCTTTTGTGATATGAGCGGAAGATTTCAGCGATCGCGAGCGGATCGTTTATTCCGGCAATTTCTTCCGCAACTTTTTTCTGAATGACTGCGATAAGTTTAGGAATGGCGTCCGGTAAAATATAATTATACGGATCGTTATATGGGTCTAAAGGTTTACGCACGACACAGGGCCTTTATAAGCGGCGCATACGCGTCAGGTGAGGGGACACTGGTCCCGCATTGCACAAAAGGCAAGATGTCCAATAATGGCAATTACTTGCAGTCGATACGGAGCCGAATTGACCCGTAAATCGGGCCAATTATTTGGTAAATCAGGCTCGCTGCAGGCCCTGAGCCGCTTCTTTTTCGGCGATGATTTTATCGATGGATGCGCGTTCAGCGGCGGAGATACGGACGCTCGCTGATTTCAACTGGCCGCACGCCGCCATGATATCGCGCCCGCGCGGGGTGCGAACAGGGCTCGCGTAACCGGCATCATTCACAAGATCACCAAACTTTTTGATTGTCGCTTCGTCCGAACATTCGAATGGCGAGCCGGGCCATGCGTTGAAGGGGATCATGTTGATCTTTGCCGGAATGCCACGCAGTAGTTTCACGAGTTGCTTGGCGTCTGCCGGACTGTCATTCACGCCTTTCAGCATCACATATTCGAACGTGATGCGGCGGGAATTGCTGGCGCCGGGATATTCGCGGCATGCCTTGAGCAAATCCTTGATCGGATACATACGGTTGATTGGCACAATTTTGTCGCGCAATTCATCGGTCACGGCATGAAGGCTGATTGCGAGGCCGACATCAAGCTCTTCGCCGCAGCGCTTGATCATCGGCACAACGCCGGAGGTTGAAAGCGTAATCTTCCGTTTGCTGATGGCGATGCCTTCGCCGTGCATGATGATGCGCAAGGCCTTCGCGACATTCTCATAATTATAAAGCGGCTCGCCCATACCCATCATCACGATGTTCGACAACATGCGTGTATCACGCGTCGAAGGCCATTCGCCCAAGGCATCGCGCGCCAGCATGACCTGCATCAGAATTTCGGAGGCTTCGAGATTGCGTACGAGACGTTGTGTGCCTGTATGGCAGAAGCGGCAGGTGAGGGTGCAACCAACCTGGCTCGAGACGCATAAAGCGCCGCGGTCGGTTTCAGGGATATGGACACATTCTACTTCCTGGCCATCAGCCATTTTGAGTAGCCACTTGCGCGTGCCGTCTTCAGATTTCTGATCCTGCGTAATCGTGGGGCGCGAGACGGCAAAATGTGCGGCAAGTTTCTCGCGGGCAGGTTTTGCCAGCGTCGTCATCTGCTCGAAATCGGTTTTGCCGTGGAAGTAAATCCAGGACCAAACTTGCTTGGCGCGGAATTTCTCAAGGCCGTGCGAAATCAGTGCGTCCGTCAGCTCGTCATAGCTGAGGCCGATCAAATTACGTTTGCCGTCCGGCGTCAGGCTCGGCGGCGCGAAGTTTTTGGCGTGGTTGGTAATTCCCATAGCGGGCGACAAATAGCAGAAAACCGCCACAAAATGTTAGTGTTTTATGGCCTTCTTTTTACTTGCAGGTACAGCTTTTAGGGCCGGTTTTGCAGGGGTTTCCTGCTCGAGGCCGCAAGCCTTGCCGATGGCCTGATAGGCTTGTGCCGCGCCTTTGATGTCGAGCGTATCGGTAATAGCCGAGACATTCTGCGCCGGGATGCCGACGATCTTCATGTTCGTATTGCTGCGAATGGCGGTCGCGAGCAGATGGTCGGTATGTGCGTCACGCGACCAAGCGGCGTCTTTTTGCGAGAATAAATCGAAGCTGGCTCTGCCGATCGTGACCTTCACATCGCTTGAGGGCTTCAGGTTGTAGCCGGCGGTGTAGCTAACGACATCGGTGCTGTTCTCGCTTGGGCGGTGGGTGATCATGAGGAACGCCGGGCCGCGACGGAATTTCTTGTTCTTCGGTGCCGGGATCTTTGCCGCCTTCACCATATAGCAAACCGGCTGGCCGCCTTCGTTATAGCTATAGGTTTGCCAAGCGCCGAATGTGCCGAGAGGTTTTTGCGCGCTTGCTGTTGCTGCAAGTGCGGGACCGGTTAGACCGGTGATTAAAATTGCAGCGATGATGAAGCGGCAAAGTCCCATATGCAGATTCTAGGGCTGCGCGGGCTGGGGCGCAACGTTGCTCTGCGCCGTGGCTTCCGTGCCGTTAACGATTGGCTCGAGAATGGGTTGCAATGCCTTCAGCATTTGCGCGGAAAGCGCGCTGGTAAATTTATAATCGGCGGCATCGTCACCGGCTACGTGAGCTGTGATTGTGCCGAAGAAATGATCGCCGATGTAGAAGACGAAGGTACCGGTACGGTTCATCACGCGCGATGAAATCAGGCGACCGCCAGCTGCAAATTCATCATAGCGCTGGTCGCCGGTGCCGGTTTTGCCGCCGATAGCAAGCAACTGGCCGGAGGCATCTTTATATACACCTTTCACACGCTTGGCTGTTCCGTTCTCCACGACTTCCGACATGATATTTTTCACGACATGTGTAATGGCGGGCGCCAAAACTTGTTCGGCTTGTTGGTCGTCATCATGCTCGAGCAATGTTTCGTAAGGCGTACCCTGGCCGAAGGCGAGCGATTCAAAGCGCACAGTGGGCCGACGCATGCCTTCGTTGAGGATAATTCCGATAAGCTCGGCCAAAGCTCCGGGGCGATCAGCGGAACTGCCGATGGCTGTCGCCAAACTCGGCACTAAATGATCGAAAGGATAGCCAAGCCGTGCCCAGCGTTTCTGGATACGTGCAAAAGCATCTTCCTCAAGCATAATGCGGATGCGCGTATCCTGTGCGTGTTTCAGATTGGGGTGGAACAGCCATGCATAGCTTTCGATGCGAACCGGCTGGCTGACTTCCAGAATGGCGCGGCGCGAAGCGTGCGGATTGGTCTGTAGATAGGAGACCAGCCACAACTCCATCGGATTAATTCCGGCGATATAGCTGCGGTCGGAGAGGTTGTAACGCTCAATCGGATAATCGTGATAAAGCTGCTCGAGCCGCGCTTCGCTGAGTTCTTCATGCAGCGGATGTTTCGCCATGAAGGCGGCAAATTCCTGATAGCTCGCTTGCGGGCGGATCGAGCGGAATAAAATCGTGCGCGCCGTGGCGCCTTTATGCGAGTGACCGACGACTTTCTCCATCATAGCGTCCGGTGTCAGGTCGATATAATCGCCGATATAACGGTTGAGGAATACGCTGCCTTCGTTATCGGCGAAGCGTTCGAGATAGCTTTGGCGCGCCTGTTCGTCGTCGCCCGACATCAACTCTTCTTTCGTGTGTGTGCCCTGCGCGATCGTGTAATTGACGATATCGCGCATCACGCGAATGAAGACGAGGTTGACGGATTTGCGGAAGGCTTCATGCAAATCCATGATCTCGCCGTCTTCTTCTCGTTCAAAGTTGGCGAAGACATGCGCGCCGCTGCCGGTGAAGAACGTCTCATGTGGATTGCCGGAATAAGTGCGTTCGGTGGAGGCCTCGAGCATTTCCTCGAGCGATGCTTTTGGATGTTGCATCAACCATGTGGTCGCCCATGAGGTAAGGGGATCGGGCGCGTCATCGGCGAGATCTTGTAAATCATCCGCTGA
>DASTLS010000217.1:0-3530 GCA_035714725.1 Alphaproteobacteria bacterium
GCTTTACATGATGTATCAGATGACATTCGCGATCATCACGCCCGCACTTATCGCCGGCGCCTTCTGCGACCGCATCAAATTCTCAGCGATGCTCGTGTTCATGGGCCTTTGGTCGATCGTCGTCTACGCGCCGATTGCGCATTGGGTCTGGCATCCGAACGGGTTCCTCAATCACATGGGCGTGCTCGATTTTGCGGGCGGCACCGTCGTGCATATCAATGCCGGCGTCGCGGGTTTGATCGCAGCGCTCTTCATCGGCAAGCGCGTGCATTTGGAAGAAACCTATGCGCCGCACAACCCCGCTTACAGCGTCGTTGGCGCTTCGCTTTTGTGGGTGGGCTGGTTCGGCTTCAACGCCGGTTCCGCGGGTGCCGCCAATGGCCGCGCCGCCATGGCGATGATGGTGACGATGGTCGCCGCTGCCGTAGCTGCCCTTTCATGGATGGCTGTGGAATGGAAATTCAAGGGCAAGCCGAGCGTACTGGGTACAATCACCGGCGCAATCTCCGGCCTCGTCGTCATCACACCGGCTTCCGGCTATGTGGATGCGACAGGTGCCTTGATCATCGGCGCTCTCGGCGGCGCTATCTGCTTCCTCTCCGCAAACACCATCAAGGAAAAATTCGCCCTCGATGACAGCCTCGATTGCTTCGGCGTCCACGGTGTCGGCGGCATGGTGGGTGCCCTGCTCACCGGCGTGTTTGCCAAAGCCGCGATCAGCGGCGTTGCCGATCAGGCGGGCGCGATTGACGGCCATCCATGGCAGATCGTGACACAGTTGGAAGGCATGGCATTCACCATCGGCTGGTGCGCAGTTGCGACCTACATCATCCTTCTGATTGTCGAACACACGATTGGCCTCCGCGTGCCGGAGCATGTCGAGCGCGAAGGCCTCGACGTCAATCTGCATGGCGAGCGCATTCACCGCTAAATCAGGCCTTTTCGAAGCTTCCGCATGGCGGTAAGGTGCCGCCATGCGTAAAGCCCATATCAATAATCCGGAACTCAGCCCGAATAATTCCTCGCCCAAGATGCGTGGTTATTTCGGCGTCGGCGTCGAGGAAATCAGCAAGGGATTTAATCTCGGCAACCTCGTGCGCACAACACATGCGTTCGGAGGCAGCTTCTTTTTTACGATCAATGCGTCCGTAAGCTATTCCGATGTGAAGCAATCGGACACATCGCACGCCGACATCCACATGCCGTTTTACGCCCACAAAAATCTTGCTGAATTTACACTGCCGAAAGATTGCGCGCTGGTCGGCGTCGAACTGACGGATGACGCCGTTGACCTGCCGAGCTTCACACACCCGCTCCGTGCCGCTTATGTGCTGGGCCCTGAAAAAGGAAGTTTATCGGCAGGGCTTGTGAAGCGTTGTGATCACATCGTGAAAATTCCGATGAAGTTCTGCGTCAATGTCGGTATCGCGGGATCGATCGTGATCTACGACCGCATGATTAGCCTCGGTCGCTTTGCCGAGCGCCCCGTGCGCGTCAATCGCAGATTGAAATAAGCGGAATTCTTATTGGCACATAACGCTGGTAATGGCGCTGCAGCTGCTCGTGCAGCTGCCGTCATGTTGCGCATAGCTTGCGCCGTTCCAATACCAGTAATTACCGGCCTCGAACGTGGCATTGTACGTCAACATCGAAGAATAGCCGGCCAACTGACATAAATGGGTTGCCGTCAGGCTGGAAGGATCCGGCCAGCAATAATGGCCGTTACATGCGTTCAACGGCACGTTCACGCTCGAAGGTGCGAAACCGACCCAAGCTGTGCCATTGCAATAATTCATGGCGTGGTTTGTTGCGTTGTACCGCATGGCCCCGGCAACCGCCGCAGAACACGCAATGCCGGAATTACCGACATGCACCTCGCCCGCAACATCGAGCGCCGTTTGCGGCGACGCGACACCGATACCGAGGCCGCTTTCAGTCAGATTCATGATCTGATGATTATCTATGTTGAAAGGAAGATTAGTGGTTCCAGGCCCCGTATTGATACCGGGCGCCATTGCGCCGCTGCTTTCCGACGACGAACTTGTTGAGCTTGTGGCCGGTGCTGTCGTTGTCGTCGTGGAGGTTGTCGTCTGCGGTTGCTGAGTGGGGAAATTTGTGGGGGGAGTAAAAGTAGGAAATCCCGGAAAGGCTTGCGCGTAGGCCTGCCCCGTTAAAGCCAGGACACCGGCAACTGCAATCGACGCAAGTAAACGCATGTACATCCTCGAGCACGTTAAGAATAACCGATATAAGGTAGCAAAAACCGCTTAATACCGGATTAATCAAGACTTTTTAACGCTATCGCCTATTGAAATTGTTGAGGTTTTAGGCGGGGATGGTGGACCTGATCAGGATCGAACTGACGACCTCCTCATTGCGAACGAGGCGCTCTCCCAGCTGAGCTACAGGCCCATGCAGTTGTTATGGAAGTGTGCCGCATAACTGTCAAGAACTGCGGCATAAGCCACAAAATCGGGGCTAAGGATGACCCAAAAAATATTTGATCAATGTCACGCCGACCTGGCGAACATCGTCGAATAAATCGGCAATCTGATCGAGAACAACAAAAGCCGTACCGTAAAAAATTCCGGGATGCGCTTCGCTCCAATCCAGAATCTTATCGGTTATGCGCTGCAGCGGCAATCGCTCGAACATAAGCATCCATGCGACGCCAAGCACGGCGCCGACGGCGATATCGCTCGGATAATGCATGCCGAGATAAACACGCGGCAAACAGATGATGAAAAACGCCCAGAGATAAGCGACAATGCCGATCCGCTTGTGAATGCAAAACAATCCTGTCGCGAGCGCAAAATAGAGCACGGCATGGTCGCTCGGCATCGAGTTCCATGCATTCAAGGACGTCGGATCGATAATCGGGGCATAGGGGATACCCAGCCCGGCCAGAAGAGGACGCTGATGAACGTGGAAAATATGTTGAAGCGCGCGCGATAAAAAGACTGCGATAACCGTTCCCGCGAGAACGATTAGCAGATGATTGCGGCGATCATGTTGTTCTTTTTCGCTCTCGGCGCGCAGGAACCAGGCAGTCCAAAAGAAGGCCGTCATCATGACGCCGTTCGTGAGATCGAGCTTTACCAGCAATCCTACGCATTGATCGAAAAGCGGGCTGTGGCCGCTAATCGAGGTCAGGAACCGGAGGATCGGAAGATCGAATGAATCGAGCGACATGGACTTGCACTACCAGACGGGATGCAAGGAGCGTGCGACAAAAGTTTTAAGAAATGGTGGACACTACAGGGATTGAACCTGTGACCCCTACCATGTCAAGGTAGTGCTCTACCGCTGAGCTAAGTGTCCTGCTTGCGAGGGGGCGGATGTAGCATCCCTCCTGCCCCAAAGCAACTTCAGTGAAAAAAAGGCCGCGGGATGAGCCGCGGCCTTCGAGTTCAGGGAGGAAACGCCTAAAAAAGCGTTGCGGACCGGCATCGGGGAGATGCTTTACCGCACTGCAATAGTACGCCTTCCGGAGACCTCGAAAAATCGAAAAAATAATATGTTTTTGAATC
>DASTLS010000218.1:0-7826 GCA_035714725.1 Alphaproteobacteria bacterium
ATACTGTCTTTATGTATTTGTTCTTGAAGCTTGCGCTGCCCATCGGCCTCGCTTTCATGATGTTTTTCTTCATCTTCGTGCTGCATGCCTTCAAGGTGAAAAGCGCGGTTGGTTTCCTGATCGTGATTTTCTCGGCCGTGCTCGGCCTGATGCTGCCGGACATTTTCCTGAAAAATCAGACGCAGAAACGCGAACAGGTGTTGCGTAAAGCGATGCCGGATGCGCTCGATCTCATGGTTATCTGCGCCGAAGCGGGCCTCAGTCTCGACAGCTCCTTCGATCGCGTGAGCCGTGAAATCGGCCCTTCCTGCCCCGAGCTTGCCGAAGAAATCGGCCTCACCGCTGTTGAGCTCAGCTTCCTGCCGGATCGCTCGAAAGCGCTGCAAAACCTTGCAGATCGCGTAGCACTGCCGGGCGTTGTGGCGCTCGCCAATACCCTTATTCAGACTGAGAAATACGGTACACCGCTCGCACAATCGCTTCGTGTGCTGTCATCGGAAATGCGCGAAGAACGCATCATGGCGGCAGAAGCGAAAGCTGCGAAGCTTCCTGCGACGCTTACCATTCCGATGATCTTGTTCATTCTGCCGCCACTCTTCGTGGTGTTGATCGGCCCAGCCGCGCTCAAGGTCATGGGCGTCATGCATGGTGGGCATTAAAATGAAAAAGACACCTTCCAAATCACGTGCGAAAGATACGCTGGCGACACACCGTCATTGGTTGTTGCGCGCTGAGGCTGTTGCGAACGGCCCTGTCAGCCATGGCGGCAGTCCGCATCCATCCGTAAAAGTCGGCGCGGTATTCGTCGATAAAAAAGGCCGCGAGATTTCATCCGCCTCCAACCGCTTTGCTTACGGCGTCGACCGCCGCCGGCCTGAGCGGTACAAAAGCGGTTCCAAATCGCTTTGGATCAATTGTGCTGAGCAGCTTGCTATCGCTCGTGCACTCCGCAAACGCGCCGACCTGAAAGATGCAAAACTCTACGTGACGCTCGAACCCTGCGCCGTGTGTGCCGGATTGATCGCTGAGCTACGCTTGAAACAAGTTCTGGTGCCCATCGGCGCGATGCGCCGTTACGCCAAGCTGAAATCGAAATGGAAAGACAGTATCGAGATCGGCCTGACGAAGCTCGCCGAAGCGGGCGTCACCGTCACATCCATCGACACCAAAAAACGCTAGTGTAAGGCGAATTGCGCGACTTGCCGCTGGAATGCCTCGGCTTCCGGCGTGAGGCGATCACCGTACGAACGCGCATGCTGAGTGGTAGCTTTGATTTCCGATCCGGCATCGGCGCGGCCATCAAGCTTGCCCATCGAGATTTTATCGAACGGCGCGAATAAGTCCGTCAGCAGCGTATTAAACGCCTGCTGCGTCTGATGGCCGCCAACGAGATAAATCCATTCCTGCTCATTGATCGATTCCGGCAATTGCAGCCCGATAGCGGTGTCATGCACGATATGGCTCTGCGGCAGCAAACTCAGCACATCGAAAAATTTCTGCGCGAGCTTATGCTTCTTCTCGCTTTCCGAAAGCTTGCGGCTGCCGGCTGCCGAATTATGCATATAACTGATCGTCACTTCACGTCCGGCATCGGCGCGCGCGAACTGATAGACGCCTTTGTGCACACGGTATTGGCCTGATCGCGGCGGCGTGTTCACAGCAGCGAGTGGTTGATTATATTCGCCATCCGTAACGCCGAGATCGGCAGTCCAAAGTGCAGCATGCTTTACGACGATTTCATTCGGCGATGATGGAATGCTGAATGTTTCCGCGCTCTTTCGTGTGCTGCCATCCATCGGGCGGAACAAATCGCGTGCGCCAAGCGTCATGCCGACATGCGGCAGCGCTGTTTCATAGCTCCATTTACCCTCGGCGAGATCGGCGCGGTTGCCCTCGTTAATGCTCGCACTCTGTTCTTCGAGATAGAGCATGTGAATGAGATGCGCGATGCGCTTTTGCAAACGACGGTCGAGAATTTCGAGATCGTCTTTCGGATGTTCGGGCAAATAGCTGCCGATAGTGGCGACCGTCACACGATAGCCGCCGCCTTTATGATTGCGCGCATTCTCCCAAAGTGAGCGCGTCAGGTAATCGGCATTCATGTCGTAAATTTTATAATTGCCGGCATCCTGCAAAAGCTCGAACTGCCTGACAGCCGCCCATTCTGCGGGAAAGTTATCTGGGCCCAGAACAGCGCCTTTTGCGACCAGCTCATCCAGCTCCGCCTGCAAGGCTTGCGGAAACCAGACATCCACTGTCGCGCCCTTGCCGAGGCGCTGCAGAAACGAAAAGCCAGCCGTGATCTTGCGCCCTGCAGGAGCCGGGCTGACGAAAAGCTGCTTGTTGATCGAGAAGTTATGTTCGTGTGCGGCCGCACGAAAATGCGGCTCGGCCGAAGCCGAAGTCTTGGTCATCTTCACTCCCTAGCGCCGGTATGAGCCGGATCAGGTTCAGCGGGTATAATCTCAGCCCCTCAAACAGGAGGGACACCCCGGTGTTAATTTTTAAAGCTTAGGGCCTTCGGACGGGCCTGTCAAAACGGTATAATTAATTGGCTTAAATCTGTTTTTGAAATTTTGTTGCCTTTTTTTCAGAAGACTTGAAGTCGGCATCAAATATTCCGATTTAACTCACAAGAAACAAACAATGGAGAGTTAATAATGGCCGCCCCGAATACAGCAAGCAACCGCTTCCAAACGCATCCGCAACCCCGCCTGCCATACATTATGTCTGCACCTGGTATTGATACGGCGGAAGATCGTTCAGCTAACGCGCTTGAACACATCGCGATGTATCTGGATCGCATGGAAACACACATGGACCGTATCGCAGGGTGTCTCGAAAGTGGTGGTTTTAATGAAAAGCTGCGTCTTGAGCTTTCTTCAATAACACAAATGCTTCCCACGCTTCTGGGCAAACGTTAAAACAGCTCCTCATCCGGTACTTCGCCGCCTAAGACCTTCTTGATAATGGCGAAGGAAAAGCCCGCCCGGGCCATGGAGGCGATATCCTTCCTATGCCTGTCTTCATCGGTGCCGGCAGCGCGATAAGGACCGAAGCGCTTCTTCCGGGCAAAGACCCGTGCTGCTTTCAGATCACGCTCTGTGTCATCCATACCATCGTCTTCGCTGGTATCGAGACTGGTCTCGATCAGGTTTTTAGGGATGCCTTTGGCATTAAGTTTTTGCGCGATAGCGCGTTTGGACAGGCCTGAACGGCGGAGGCTATGCACCTTGCTTTCGGCAAAGGCGGCATCGTTTAACACCCCGGTTTTTCTGTATTTTTCGATGATCGTTTCGATGGCGGTATGGAGCTTTTTCTGGGTCTCTGCATCCGCCGCCCACTCCGCGTTTCGCATCGCGGCGCGTCGCAAACGATTCTCAAGTACGCGACGAAGCGATGCCTCGGACGCGGAGAAGCGTTGCAGATAATAGAGCGCTATATTTGCCAGACGCTCGGGCGTCGGAAGCTTCACGGGACGTCGTGATAAGTTTCTCATAAAGCGACACCCATGCCACAGCGCGGTGAATTGCTAACCATCTTAAAGCAATTTTAAATTTTGCCCAGCTAGAGTGAACAGACCAAAACAAGACCAAGAATTTAAAAAAAAGATTCGACATAGGCGGGAGGTTACATGTGTGAACTAAACCGTTATTTTATCGAATTGCAGCCATCCGATGGGCTCGCGGTTCCGCGCTACAGGGAAGCGGAAGTTAGACGGCAACAAGCAGCAGATTTTCTCGAACGGGTGGAAGCCTGGCTGCGTCTTCATGAACTCGACAGCAAAGTTTCGACCATGGCGATCACGGCGCTAGGCCAGGTGCAGATCACATGCGAAGCCGATGTCATCAACCAGTTACGTAATTATGATGATATGGCGATCGCGGCGATCCGCTCCAGCACGATGATGTCGGATCTCCAAAATCGCTGGAGCAACGCCCAATAAAAATTCGGATTAGTTTTGTGCGGGCTCTGCGAAAGCAGCAAGGAACGCGCGCAGATCTGCGATGCCGTCTTGCTTTTCTGAACTTGTCATGAGCGCACCGGGACGTGCTGCAGGATGCTTCGCGATTTTCTCTTCGACTGCTTTCAGGCGCTCTTTACGATCAACACCACGCAGCTGATCAAGCTTCGTCAGCACCACCTGATAGCTGGCTGCAGCGCGATCAAGAAACTGCATCATCGACAAATCATTCGCCATCACACCATGGCGGCTATCGATCAAAAGACAGGTGCAGCGGAGTGGTGGACGGCTTTGTAAATAGCTGTGAACAAGCTGGTTCCAGCGGTCTTTTTCAGCCCTCGGCGCGTCGGCATGGCCATAGCCCGGCAAATCCGCGACCATCAGCCGATTAGCCAAATTAAAAAATACGATCTGTTGCGTACGACCCGGCGTGTTCGATGCGCGCGCCAAACTCTTGCGGTTCGTAAGTGCATTGATCAGCGAAGATTTGCCGACGTTCGAGCGGCCAATAAAGGCGATCTCCGGCAAATTGCTTTTCGGAAATTGCTCAGGCTCTGCCGCCGCCAGCACAAAATCGCATTGCTGGGCGAAAAGCTTACGCGCGTTTTCTTTTTCTTCGTCTGTCATGGGGGTAGCCCCTTAAGCCCGATCTCAGGCTTTCTTATTGGCGTCGCTGCGCATGATGTAAGCCTGCTGCGCGATCGAAAGCAAATTGCTCCATGTCCAATAGATCACGAGGCCCGAGGCCATCGATGACAGGATGTAGGTCAGGAACAGCGGCATGAACATGAAAAGGCGCGCCTGCGATTTATCGGGCGGCTGAGGCGACATGCGCTGCTGCAAGAACATGCTGCAGCCCATAAGGATTGGCCACGCACCGATCTGCACTGCCGGTGGCAGATAAAGCGTGAAGAGGCCAAGATTGACCACCAGCTGGTGCGGCACGCCCCACGAGGCGAGGCCAAAGATGTTCGTCCATGAAGTCGGGTCCGGCACCGACATATCGCGGATCCAACCGTAGAACGGCGCCTGACGCAGCTCGATACCGACATAGAGAACTTTATAGAGCGCGAAGAAAATCGGAATCTGGATAAGTTGCGGCAAGCATCCGGCGAGCGGATTCACTTTCTCGCGCTTGTAATATTCCATCATCTCCTGGTTTTGCTTGATCTTGTCGTCGGCATAGCGCTCTTGAATGCGCTTGATCTCCGGCTGCAGCTTCTTCATGCGCGCCATCGAATGATAGGACTTCAACGACAGCGGCAGCGTGATCAGCTTCAGCAAGACGGTGAAAACAAGGATGGCGATACCGAGACTGCCGAACCAATTGCCGAGAAATGCGAGCAGATAAAGGAATGGCTTGGTGAGGAAATAGAACCAGCCGAAATCAATCGCACGATCGAAATGCGGGATATTGAATTCCTTCGCATAATGATCGATGAGATTGATGCGCTTCGCACCTGTAAATAGATGCTCGGTCTGTTCAGCCGTGGCTCCCGCCGCAATCGTCACCGGCGCGCCGCGATAATCGCTCTGGAACCAGCCGTGATTGAGTGTCGGGTCGCCGGATGCGTTGTAAGCAAACGATGCCGAAATCTTTTCATCTTGTTGCGGCACCATGGCGACGAGCCAGTATTTATCGGTCACGCCGAGCCAGCCGCCTTCGCTATCGCCGGTCTGCTTGCCCTCTTCCATCAGCTTTTTATATTTGTATTCGTTGAGCGTACCGCCGAGGACCGCAAGCGGCCCTTCATGAAGCACGGAAACGCTCTTCGCCACGGGATTACCCTGACGCGCGATCAAACCGAATGGATAAAGCGTAACAGGCGCATTGCTTGAATTTTTCACGCTGTCGGCAATCGTGAACATGAATTCGTCATCGACCGAGATTGTGCGTGTGAAGTTAAGGCCCTTGCCGTTATCCCAAGTGAGCTTCACGGGATGATCGGGCGAAAGCGTTTTATTGTCCGACTTCCATTCCGTCTGTGAAGAAGGCACCGGCGTGTTGGCATCGCCGAGCCAATTGAACTCAACGTAATAAGGGGTGTGCGGATCGGCAGAACCGGATGGCGACAACAAAACGATGTTTGGCGATTTCGGATCCGTGGTTTCGCGATATTGTGCGAGCTCGATATCGTCGATGCGCGCGCCCTTCAGATCGATCGAGCCATGAAGCTGCGGCGTTGAAATAGCGATACGTGCCGTTTCCTTGATGACATCGGCGCGGTCACGCGGCACTGCATTCTCAACAGCAGCTGCGGCATTCTCAGGCTTCGGCGCGGCTTGCGTCTGTTTTTCGGCGAGCACCTGCTGGCGATATTGTTCCTGATGCGGCTTCACATAGAAATATTGAAACCCGACCATGATCAGCGCCGACAGCACAACGGCGATGACGAGATTGCTGTTATTTTCGTTATTGTTGTTCATGGGTGAAAAGATGCTCGGGCGTTTACGTTAGCGGGGCTTAGTAACATGCGGCGGGACAGGATCAAAGCCTTGTCCTGCACCCAGTTTAGCGAAGGGATGGCAGCGGCAAATTCGCCGGAAAGTGAGGGCCGACCCCTCAACCGGACCATGGGTCTTAATAGCTTCCGAGGCATAAACAGAGCATGTCGGCAGGAACCGGCATTGATTGCCGATGAAATAGGAGACGCTATGGCGATAAAGCCAGATCAGGCCGCAAAGCAGGGCAATAACTGCATTACGCATCGCGCCAGGCTTTCATCTTTTTAAGCGCCAGCGTCAGATCGGCCTGCAGTTTTTCATATTCGCAAGTTCCGGTCGTGGCACGGGCGATGAGCACGTAATCGCCAGCTATTGCATGCATGGCCATCATATCTGTTGCCAACGCCCTCATGCGGCGACGGGCGCGATTGCGCACGACAGCGTTACCAATACGCGTTGTGGCAGTCAGTCCATAGCGAACGGAAGAGACATCGGAGACCGGCCCGATCTGAAGGATCAGGTTCGGTGCCACCCATTTTTTACCGGTATTGGCCACGGCGAGAAACTCGGCGCGGCGGCGGAAGACCGTCAGCTTTAAGGGCGACGGCAAATCACCTCAGGCCGTCAGGCGCTTGCGGCCCTGAGCGCGGCGACGCGCAATGACCTTGCGGCCGGTCTTGGTGGCCATGCGGGCGCGGAAGCCGTGGCGGCGTGCGCGGACGATTTTGCTGGGTTGGAATGTACGTTTCATAGCTGCATTTCCTTGCTTAAAGTCGCGCGTTTATAAGGGTTTGAGGCTCTCGAGTCAAACAAAAGCGCCCCAATCCCGGGGAAGCGCTTGCCAGAGCCGCAATCCCTAGTTAAACCAAGCGTTTCCCCGTTAACCACTGGTGTTCCGTGTCCGACTTCCTGACCCTTGATGACCTGAATGTACGCGGCAAGACCGTGCTCCTCCGCGCCGACCTGAATGTGCCGACCAAGGGCGAACAGGTAACAGATGCCTCCCGCCTCGAGCGCCTGATCCCGACCCTTAAAGACCTGTCTGCTGCCGGGGCTAAGGTCGCGATCCTGTCCCATTTCGGCCGCCCGGAAGGAAAGCCGGATACGAAATACAGCCTCCGCCCAATTGCCAAGGAACTCGAAAATATCTGGGGCCAGCCGGTTGCCTTCGCTGAAGATTGCGTCGGCCCTAAAGCCGAAGCCGCCGTAAAGGCATTACAGAACGGCCAAGTGCTGGTGCTTGAGAACACACGTTTCTATGCAGGGGAAGAAGCCAACGATCCGGCATTCGCGAAACAGCTTGCTGCGCTCGGCGACATTTATGTAAATGACGCATTCTCAGCCGCGCATCGCGCACATGCCTCGACCGAAGGTCTTGCACATCTGTTGCCGGCCGGTGCCGGTCGCCTGATGCAGG
>DASTLS010000219.1:0-5700 GCA_035714725.1 Alphaproteobacteria bacterium
AGTTCTGTTCGAGGCCTATACACCCGGCGAGCGTGATTATTCGGCGCTGGTCACAAAGTTGAAACGTGCCGATGTGCAAGTGCTCGTGATCGGCGGCTATCACACCGAAGCAGGCTTGATTGCGCGCCAGATCAAGGAGCAGGGCGCCAATATCCAGATCGTCGGCGGCAATGCCCTTGTGACGGATGAATTCTGGTCGATTGCAGGGCCCGCGGGCGAAGGTACGCTCATGAGCTTCACGGCCGACCCGCGCAAGAAGCAAGGCGCAATAGAGACGATGGAAGCCATGCGTAAGAGCGGTTATGAGCCCGAAGGTTTTACGCTTTTCACCTACGCAGCAATGCAAGTAGTGGCTGAAGGCATTCGCCGTGCGGGCAAAGACCCGATGAAAGTCGCGGCCGCTTTACGCAAGGATCCGGTGCAGACCGTTCTCGGGCCGCTTGGTTTCGATGCGAAGGGTGATGTTATCGGCATCGAATACGCTATCTATCGCTGGCATGACGGCAAATATGCCGAGATCGGTGGTTGATGTGAAGCTGCTGCTTTCTTCGCTCATTGCACTTATGTTTCTTGCTGCTCCCGCTTATGCCGATATCAATATCGCGGCGGTTGGACCGATTACGGGCCAAGATGCTTCAACTGGCGAGCAGATGCAGCGCGGTGCGGAAGCTGCCGTCGATGTCATTAATAAAGCCGGTGGTGTGCTGGGGCAAAAACTCGTTCTCAGCATTAAAGATGATGTGTGCGATCCGAAACAGTCGGTAGCGATTGCGAATGAGCTGTCCGGCGCGGGCATCTTTGGCGTTATCGGGCCGATGTGCTCTGGTTCCGCGATACCGGCTTCCAAGATCTATAATGAAGAAGGCATCTTGATGATTACGGCGTCTGCGACCAGCACGGCGTTGACGGATCAGGGCTTTGATAATGTCTTACGCACATGCGGTCGCGACGATCAGCAAGGTATCGTCGTTGCAGATTACATCGCCAAGCATTTTGCCACGAAGAATATCGCTATCGTACAGGACAAGACGGCTTACGGGCAAGGCTTAGCTGAATTCGTGCGCGATAACCTTGGCAAGCGCAACATTCATGAAAAACTTTATGAATCCGTCTCGCGCGGCGAGCGTGATTATTCCTCGCTGCTGTCGAAGTTGAAGGAAAACAACATCGATATCGTTTTCTACGGCGGGTATCATACAGAAGCCGGGCTCATCGTGCGTCAGATGCGCGATCAGGGCATGAAGACGGTGTTCATCAGCGATGACGACACAATGACGAAGGAGTTCTGGTCGATCACCGGCGATGCGGGTGAGGGCGCGCTTATGAGCTTTAATTCCGATCCACGCACCAAGCCGGAAGCGGCAGAAGCTGTAAAGCGTATTCGCGCCACCGGCTTCGATCCTGAGGGAATAACGCTCTATTCCTATGCGGCAGTGCAAGTTATGGCACAGGCGATTACGCGCGCAGGGACGACTCAGCTGCCGAAAGTCGTTGCGGCTTTGCATCAAGGCAGCTATCAAACTGTTATCGGCGATATCTCGTTCGATGCAAAAGGCGACGTCACCAAACCTGATTACGTCATTTATCGTTGGTCCAAAGGCGAGTATGCGCCGCTGGAAGGACAATAGGATTTAAATGGCCAGTTTCCGTAAGCTTTATCATTGGTCGCTTCAACAGGCGGAAAAGCCCTATGCGGCATGGCTCTTGTTCTTCATGGCCTTCGTCGAGCCATGGCTGTTTCCTATGCCGCCGGATACGTTCCTTATCCCGATGTGCCTCGCACGCAAGGTCAATGCGTTTAAGCTCGCGGCCTTTGCAACGGCAGGTTCGGTTCTTGGTGCACTGGTTGGTTATGCCGTGGGCGCCTTGGCGATGGCGACACTCGGCCAGTGGGTCGTCACCACATATCACCTCGAAAATGCGTTTGAGCATTTCCATCACGCTTTCAACCGCTATGGCGCGCTGATCATTTTGGCCAAAGGCCTGACGCCAATTCCTTTTATTTTAGTGACGATCGCCAGCGGCGTGACGCATCTTAATCTCGCAGTCTTTGTCGTGTCGTGCGTCATCACGCGCGGCGCACGTTTCTTTCTGGAAGCCACATTGCTGCACCATTATGGCGATCCCATCCGCGTGTTTTTAGAAAAACACCTGACATGGATCGGGCTCGCAGTGTTAGCTCTTATCGTCGGCGGTTTCTGGTTTGTAGTCCGCGCCTAGGCGCCGGCGGGAACGTTGCTGTTGGCGCATTGCGGCGGCTTCATCTTCAGCTTCTTAAAAGCATCCATCCATGTTTGCGCGATAACATCCGGCGCTGTAGCTCCTGTTGAATGCTCATCGCAATCCGCAATCACAATCGCGCTGTTGCCGGTTTTCTCAAGGATTGATGCGGCTGCTGCAGGCGTTGCCGCTATAAGTTGATCGGCGAAATCGGCAAGTTTGAGCGCATCTGGCGAAAGGTTAGAGGCATGACCAAGATCGGCAACGACGTAGCAGCCGAGATGCTTGGCGGTCTTAGCAAGCTTCACGAGCGAAGGCCCGGAGATCTTGCCGATCACCACGATATCGCTGTTGAGCTTTTGCAAATGTTTGGCGACATGGGCGGGATCGGCATCGCTTAAATTGCCGAAGACAGAGCAATCGACGCCAAGCTTTTCCAGCTCGCGCGCGGGCGCTAGGCACCGGCAGCAGGTGCATGCGTCGGATGACGTCAAATTACCCTCGGGTGAAGGCTGGACGTCCGTCTCATTAAACCATGCAATGTGTCGCAACATGGGGCGACTTTAGCCGCTCATTGCGCCTGTGGAAAGCTTTGATCCTGCAAGAGCTTTCGCGCCAAAGCCACTGTAATTCCACGACCTTCCGAGAGTGACGCGCGGTCGAGGGCTGTCACAATATCGCGGATAGAGCCAGGCGTGCGCGTGACCCGCGGCAGCAGGTAATCGACCACATCCATGCTGACATCGATCTGCCGGTCGCGGAACTGTTTCACGAAGAGGGCGGAAAGCAGATCGTCATCCGGCGCAGTAATGGCAACAGCCGTTGCTGCAAGAAGACGTGAGCGCAAATCGGGGAGCTGAATGTTCCATTGCGCCGGCGGCTTGCTGCCGGTCAAAAGTAGAAAGCCCTTGGCGTCACGCAATGCATTGAAGAGATGAAATAGTGCTTCTTCAGCCTTTGCGTCACCCGCAATCTGATCAGCTCCATCGATCATAATTTTGCTGCCGCCCTCACTCAAGGCAGTGGCGCTCTGTGCGATCAATTCTGGTGGTGTCAGTGGTGTGCCACCGCTGCGCGCGCGCCAGACATTTGCAAGATGCGTTTTGCCGCTGCCTGTTGGGCCATAGACAATCATGCAATGTGATGGCCATGCCGGAAATTTATCGAGCCATGCAATCGCTTCCTGATTGCTGGATGCCACCATAAAATCGTCGGCCTCCATCGCCTCGCGGTGCGGCAGGGGCAGGGGATACTGCGCGCTCATAGCTGGTCTTTATAAACCGGGCTGGCTTTGTATTGGCGGATGGCAAAGCGTGTCAGCACGCCAAGAACAGCAGCAACCGGCACGGCGATTAGAACACCGGTGAAGCCCATCAGCTTCGCGCCCGCGATCAAGGCGAACAAAATCCAGACCGGGTGCAAGCCGACGCGATGGCCGACGAGGCGCGGCGTCAGGACGTAAGATTCCAGCACATGGCCAACAAGAAATACGCCAACGACCATGCCGATATGTGTCCAGTCGTCATTGTATTGCGAGAGCGCGACGAGGAGGCTGGTGATCCAGCCCATGCTGGTGCCGACATAAGGAATAAAGGTCAGAACACCTGCGCAGATACCGATGGCAGCTCCATACTGCAAACCGACCAGGGTGAGGCCGATGCTGTACCATGCGCCAAGCGCCACGCAGACAAGAGCTTGTCCGCGAATGAAGCCAGACAATGTCTGATCGATTTCATCGAGCTGAGCATGGATGACATCGTAGTAGCGACGTGGGAAGAGGGAGTCGATGGACTCCGTGATCTTCGGCCAATCGCGCAACATATAGAAAGCAACAACCGGCGTGATGATGAAGAGGGCGAGAATATCGATAATCGCGATGCCGCCACTGACGACATGCTTTGCGACATTGCCAATCCATCCTGCGGTTTGACCGACGGATTGGGTTGCGGCATCACGCAGTTTATCAACGTCTTCCGGCGCAAAACGTGACAACCAGCTTTCCATCCATGGCACATAGTGGCCGCGGAATTTCTCAACATACCCCGGAATAGCGTTGATCAGTGCGCCAACCTGCGTTTCCAGAAGCGGCATAATAAGTGTGAGAATGCCGCCGACAATAAGGCCGAAGCCAAGCAGCACGCCGAGCGAGCCGGCCCAGCGTGGCAGGTTTTTGTGCGTGAGGTAGTTCACGACCGGATTGAGGAAATAGGCGATCACCATGCCGATGAGGAACGGCAGTAAGACCGGCTTCAGTAGCCAGAGCAATGCGAAAAAAAGAATAAATGCAATCGACCAGAAACGTATTGGCTCAACTCGTATCATTATCGCTCTCCAATCATTGCGGCGCCTGCTGCAAATTCCAGCCCTCGGGGGTCTGGTTCAAAATAAGGCCTTTTTGTTCCAGCGCCATCTGCAAGGCATCAATATCGCCTTTGAATTGAATTTCAATGCTGGTCTCGACACGCTGCAAAATAATGACATCGATATGTGTGATGGCAGGAATGCTTTCCAGCTTGCGCTTGATTTGCGTCCATTCCGGCAGGGTTGCGATAGCAACGCTGATAGGCAGATGCGTCACGTTCGAGTGCTGTTCCCCTTCGATAATAACGGGTGCATCGCCGCCGATGGCGGAAACACCGCTGGCTTCTTCCGAGCGCCACGCTTTCTCGAGCTGATGCCGTACCTGTTTCACAGCCTGCATCAAGCTGCGATCAAGTGCGGGCTTGTCGGTAGCGGCAGGGAGAGTGAAATTGCTGTCGGGCTGAATGGATTGGCCATCGGTATCGTAGCGTTCGACAGAAACCTTCAGTTCTTTGCCCGGCTTCTCAAGATCGGTATCGAGCACCGTAACAATCGCGCCGTTAGCGTGATAGCGGTCGATCAAATCTTTGATCGCATCGCTTTTGCCATGCATTGCATCGGTTGTGCTGATGATTGCAACATCTGCTAATTCGCCTGTGGGAATAATAACGGGAACAAGGCCGCCGCTGCGCGCGTCAGCATCCCAGGCCATGCGCCATTTGGTTTTGTCTTCCCACAAGATCGGATGACCATCATTGGCAAAGATCGGCATCACGACAATCGGTTTTGCACGCGTCTCGGTATAAGAGGTGTTGTGCTTGCCAAGGTAATCGCGCACTGCGGTTGGGCGGAACTGGACTGTGTAAGTGCCGATATAGCGGGTTGCAGATGTACGCTCGCTCTGCACTTCAAAATTCTGAACGAGAGTCGCGATATCATCGTCGCTCAGTTTCTTTTCCATGGAACTATCGGCGCCGAGCCGATCAAGTAACTGGTCGAAGGCCGCGCGCTGGGCCTGTGCAATCGCTAGGTCGCGGGCATGCACGCCGTTATCTGCTGTCGCATCGACCGCCACATCGGCGACCGAGAATACGTTGCTGTCGTTGTCGGGGGCAGCCATTTGGGCCAAAGCAGGGGTGGCCAGGAAGCCAAAAACCAGAAGAATTACGAGGAGGTAGC
>DASTLS010000220.1:0-4086 GCA_035714725.1 Alphaproteobacteria bacterium
TAAACACGACCTCGAAGCGCCGCCGAGCCAGCAGATCGAACTCGCTGAAAAGCGGCTGTTCGACCTCGCCCAAACAGGCACGATGGACCGTGGCTTTGTGAAGCTCGAAAAGGCCCTCGTCCAATCGATCAAAATGGCCGAGGAAGCCCATAAGCGCGACAGCCATGTAACAGGTGTCACAACCGGCCTGCGCGACCTCGACCGCAAACTTGGCGGCTTCCAGAAATCCGACCTTATCATCCTCGCGGGCCGTCCTTCGATGGGTAAAACCGCGCTCGCCACCAACATTGCTTTCAACGCCGCCCATGCCTGGGCGCAGACCGATGGCAAGGAAGGCGCCGGCGTCGCGTTCTTCTCTCTCGAAATGTCGAGCGAACAGCTGGCAACCCGTCTCCTCGGCGAGCATTCAAGCGTACCGTCGGACAAGATCCGCCGCGGCGAAATTAAGTCTGAAGATTTCAGCAAGTTCCTTGAAGCCACCAAAGTACTGTCGCGCGCACCGCTCTTTATCGACGATACGCCGGCCCTCTCTGTTGCCGGCCTCCGTACCCGCGCGCGTCGTCTGAAACGTACCCAGCCGCATCTTGGCGCCATTGTTATCGACTATCTGCAGCTGCTGCATGGTTCGTCCTCGAAAGGCGACAATCGCGTGCAGGAAGTCTCCGAAATCACCCGCGGATTGAAAGCTCTGGCGAAGGAACTGGACATCCCCGTTATCGCCCTCTCGCAGCTGTCGCGTGCCGTTGAAATGCGTGAAGATAAACGGCCTCAGCTCGCCGATCTGCGTGAATCCGGTTCAATCGAACAAGACGCCGACGTTGTTATGTTCGTGTATCGCGAAGAATACTACCATACCCGCAGCGAGCCGACGCGCCGCGCGGATGAAACCGAAGATAAGTTCAACAGCCGCCATCAGCGCTGGCAGGAACGCGGCGAAGAAATCCGCAGCATCGCCGAAGTGTTGATCGCCAAGCAGCGTCACGGCCCTATCGGCACCGTTGAGCTGCACTTCGAAGGCGTTTATACGCGCTTCTCAGACCTCGAGCGGCGCTTCTCGCCGCCGGATCATTGATCAGCGTCGATAACCTCATAGTCCTGTATTGTTGTTCCCCAAATGTGAAGAATTTCACACTTCTTTGCCGTATTTTCTCTAAGTTCTGCACGTTCATCAGAATCTAGCTTGCGCAAATCATATGAAAACTCAGGACAAAACCGGACGTTAAATTCATTTGAATTAGTCGGACTAACATCCATAGCCCATTGAGTGAGCGGAAAAGGGTCAGTTACTTTTTTACCGTTGAGAAACAGCCAAAAAGCATCACCTCTTGGAAGTTCGGCCTGATAAGCAACAAATGCAACATTTTGACCGTCCAATTTACAAGATGCTTTTACTTCTTTTTTAGAGCCACGATTTACCCCAAGTGAATAAACGTCTTTTTCATGAACCTCAGTATCTTTTGCACCCGCCTCATTCTCTTCATAAAATGATTTTAAGTGCATTGTGTTGGAGCCTGGATCGCACACCATCTTCACGAATTTGTATGTAACGTCCGCGCGCGCATCAATAGGCGCCCCAAAAGCAATAACCAACATTGCCCAGAGCAAACCGCGCTTCATAATATCTATCTATTTCCGAGGTTTTTTCGTAAACGCTGCGGCTAGCTTGCGCATGGTTGATGCCTGGCGTTCGGTCGATTTGGGCGGCGGGACATTGACGTTCCGCTTGTCGCCGGTGCGACGACCTGAGGCGGATGCCACAATATCGTCGATAGCCGTACGTGTGAAATTGTCAGGGCCGTTATCAGCTTTGCCGCCTTCGGATTTGGGACGCGCGGCATGCTCGATGAGTGCTGCCGCAATGGCCTTCAGATGGGGCTTGGTCATGCCAAGGAGCAATTGGGGGTCGCGCACCGCCCATGTGATGAGCAGCTTCTGCGCGTCGTGTCTGTCGCCATCTGCCGTGGCGATGGCTTCCTTGATCTTCAGGCGAACATGATCGTCGGTCATAGGATACTCCATAGACTATGAATTTAAGCTCGCCGAAAAACCCTTATAAAAGATTAAGGGCCGGCACCCGTGGGTACCAGCCCTAATCTTCTGCTTTATGCAAACGCCTTAAGCGACGTCAGCAACGTCCTTCTGCGCATCGGCCAAGGCACGCTGAGCTGCCTTTTCGGCATCCAGCTTGTCGGCTTCGATGTCGCGGGCTGACGCGATACGACGCAGGCGATTGACCACGGAGCCCGTACCCGCCGGAACCAGACGGCCGACGATGACGTTTTCCTTGAGGCCTTCGAGCGTATCCACCTTGCCGGAGACTGCCGCTTCCGTGAGGACGCGGGTGGTTTCCTGGAACGAGGCTGCCGAGATGAAGGAACGTGTCTGCAGCGAGGCCTTGGTGATGCCTTGAAGGATGGCTTGGCCTTGCGCAGGACGCAGGGTTTCCAGAGCCGCCTTCTCGTTCACCTCAAGGAACTCGTTGCGATCGACCAGTTCGCCGCTTAGGAAGGTCGTGTCACCGGCATCGGTGATTTCGATCTTCTGCAGCATCTGGCGCACGATCACTTCGATGTGCTTGTCGTTAATCTTCACGCCTTGTAAGCGATAGACTTCCTGCACTTCATTGATCATGAAGTCGGCGAGCGCTTCGACGCCCATCACCGACAAGATGTCATGTGGCACAGGGTTGCCGTCGATGAGAAGGTCGCCCTTCTGCACCATATCGCCTTCCTGAACGGCAATATGCTTGCCCTTCGGGATCAGATATTCGCGCGGCTCCAGCGTCTCGTCGGTCGGACGGACGATAATGCGGCGCTTCATCTTGTAGTCCTTACCGAATTCGACGCGGCCTTCGACATCAGCTATGATGGCGAAATCCTTCGGACGGCGGGCTTCGAAGAGTTCCGCAACACGCGGCAGACCGCCGGTGATGTCGCGGGTCTTCGTGCCTTCGCGCGGAACGCGGGCGACGATGTCGCCAGCCTTCACATGCGTGCCGTTGTCGACATTGAGGATGGCATCGACCGGCAGGAAGTAACGAGCTTCCAGGCCGCTGGCGAGCTTGATGACTTCGCCCTTGGCGTCATGCAGCACGATGCGCGGACGGAGATCTGCGCCACGTGGTTGCTGACGGAAGTCGGTGACTTTCTTCGACGAGATACCCGTCGCTTCGTCCATGACTTCGCGGATCGACAAGCCTTCGACCAGATCGGCGTAATGGGCGATACCTTCGCGCTCCGTGATAATCGGAAGCGTGTACGGATCCCACTCGGCGAGCTTCTGGCCCTTCTTGACCATTGAGCCTTCGTCGGCGAGCAGCTTGGCACCGTAAGGAACGCGGTGACGCGCTTTCTCACGGCCATTTTCGTCGACCAGCACCAGTTCGCAATTACGCGCCATGATGATCGGCTTGCCTTCGCTGTTGTTGACGACGCTCTTGTTCTTGATCTGAAGCTTCGCGTCATACGTCGCTTCAATCGAGCTTTGCTCAGCACCACGCTGCGCCGCGCCACCGATGTGGAACGTACGCATTGTAAGCTGTGTACCGGGCTCACCGATGGACTGCGCGGCGATAACACCGACAGCTTCACCGATATTAACCGGCGTACCACGAGCCAAATCGCGGCCGTAGCACTTGGCGCAAACGCCGTTTTCAGTCTTACAGGTCAGAGCCGAGCGGATCGACACAACGTCGATGGATGCTTTATCGATTGCATCGACCTGCGCTTCTTCGATCAGGCCGCCGGCCGGAACGATGACCGCGTTGGTCTTCGGATGCGTGATATCGACCAGAGCCGAACGACCGAGGATACGCTCGGAGAGCGGAGCGATAACTTCGCCGCCTTCGATCACTGCCTTGACGGTGAGGCCCTTCTCAGTGCCGCAATCCGGTTCGGTGATGATGGCATCCTGCGCAACATCGACGAGACGACGCGTGAGGTAACCCGAGTTCGCCGTCTTCAACGCGGTATCCGCGAGACCCTTACGGGCGCCGTGGGTCGAGTTGAAGTACTCAAGAACGGTCAGACCTTCCTTGAAATTCGAAATGATCGGCGTTTCGATGATTTCGCCCGAGGGCTTGGCCAT
>DASTLS010000221.1:0-2104 GCA_035714725.1 Alphaproteobacteria bacterium
TGACCTTAATCAGAATGGCATTCGCCAAGCCGCGCTCGATGCCTTGAGCCAAGCGCGCAGTATTGGTGACGAAAAGATCGTCGCCGACCAGCTGTACTTTATCGCCGAGGGCTTCGGTGAGCATTTCCCAGCCATCGAAATCATCTTCCGACATGCCGTCTTCGATCGAGACAATCGGATAGCGCGTGCAAAGATCAGCGTAATAACGCACCATCTGATCGGAGCTGAGCACTTTGCGCTCGCCCGCCAATTGATAGCGACCGTCCTTGTAAAATTCGGTTGCGGCGGAATCCAGCGCCAGCATGACATCTTCACCCGGTAGATAACCGACTTTCTCGCACGCACGCAGAATGAAGCCGATAGCTTCGTCCGTCGAAGCGAGATTAGGCGCAAAGCCGCCTTCGTCGCCAACGCCGGTATTGTGCTTCACATCGTTGAGCAGCTTCTTCAACGCATGGAAAATTTCGCTGCCCATGCGGATAGCATCGGCACAGCTTTCGGCGCCGACCGGCATGATCATAAATTCCTGAATATCGATCGGATTGTCGGCATGCGCGCCGCCATTGATGATGTTCATCATCGGCACAGGCATCAGCGATGCCGAGGTACCGCCGACATAGCGGTAAAGCGGCAGACCAGCTTCGACCGCAGCGGCTTTGGCAACCGCGAGACTTACACCGAGAATGGCGTTTGCGCCGAGACGCGACTTGTTGGGCGTACCGTCCAGTTCGATCATCGCGGCATCGATGCCGAGTTGATCTTCTGCGCTCATGCCGATAACGGCATCTGAAATTTCATCATTCGCGGCTTCGACAGCACGAAGCACGCCCTTGCCGTTGAAACGTTCGGGATCGCCGTCGCGAAGCTCAACCGCCTCATGCGCGCCTGTCGATGCGCCCGAAGGCACAGCAGCGCGGCCGAAAGCACCGCTTTCCAGCGTGATGTCGACTTCGATGGTCGGATTGCCGCGGCTATCGATAATTTCGCGGGCACGAAGGGAGGCGATGTGAGACATGGTTACTCTATGGCAAGGTAAGCGTTAACAAACGGTTCTGAAGAGAATATGCCAGAAACGATTATAAAAGAAAATCTTGGAGTAACCCCCGCCGGGGCCGAAAAAGCCGCTTTTGTGCGGCATTTGGTAAAAGCGGAAATCGGGGGTATGAACGCCGGATGACGCAAAACCCCATGTCCCTTGCTGCTGCCGAGGCCCGGAAATATCTCGGTGCGACCTCGCCCAATCCACCGGTTGGCGCTGCGGCTATCGATGACCAAGGCAATATTCTGGCTGTGGCCGCGCATAAAAAGGCCGGCGGAGATCATGCCGAAGCGACACTCATCAAAATGTGCCGCGATCAGAATTTGCTTCAAAGAGTTCATACGCTCTATGTCACGCTCGAGCCGTGCAATCATCATGGCCGCACGCCGCCCTGCTCCGACGCGATTATTGAAGCTGACATCAAGCGTGTTGTGATCGGCACCGTCGATCCCAACCCGAAAGTTACGGGCGGCGGTGCAGACCGGTTGATCAAAGCAGGTGTCGAAGTTTCGTTCACCGACGACGATGAAAGCCGCCAGCTTATTCATGCCTTTGCCTATAACGTCACGACCGGCAGGCCGTGGGTGACGGTTAAGCGGGCATTCAATAGCAAGGGCTCGATGATCCCACCGGCGGGACAGAAGACTTTTACGTCTCCCTCCGCACTCACTCTTGCTCATCAGTTGCGCAAGAAATCAGACGCTATTCTCACCGGCAGCGGCACGGTGCTGGAAGACAATCCACTTTTCACCGTGCGACATGTGCAGGATTATCCCGGCAAACGGCGCTGGCTCGGCATCCTTGATCGCCGCAAGCGCGTGCCGCAAAGCTATATCGATGCAGCACGTGACCGCGGCTTGGACGCCATTATCTACGGCGATATCCGCGAGGCGCTGGAAGACCTTAAGCATAAGGGCGCGCAGGATATTTTGGTCGAGGGCGGCCCCAAGACATCAGAAGCCGTGCTGGACTACCCTTTTTGGACCATGTCTGTTACTATCCAAACCGCCGGCACTGAGAGTGTCGATGTTCAATTCAACCCAAATGAAACCCTGCCGTTTGATG
>DASTLS010000222.1:0-3156 GCA_035714725.1 Alphaproteobacteria bacterium
AGCGCAAGGGTATCGCCGACTACTTCGCGCCCGCCAGTATTTCGAAATCGGAATCCGGCTCGGGCGGCGTTATGGGCGGCACCAACATCACGGTGAACGGCGCGCAGACATCGGCTGGCTCACCGCCGACGACGCAGGACGTTACAATCCCTACGGTCGGCAAGGGCGAAGAGGGTGATGAAGATACCAAGGGCATGAGCGAAGGCGGGCAGGTGGATAGCAAAGCGCCGCCGAATCCCGATGCCAAATCGAAAGACGGCAAAGTAACCGGCGGCTCAAGCGACGGCGAGAAACTCACGAAAGACGAAAAAGAGATGGTCGCCGCCATGAAGCAGGAAGAGCAGGGCTTTCAGCAAGCGGAAGACATGCTGAAGCAAGCGCTCACCGGCAGTGCCGAACTGAAAGATTTCGCCAACCAGATTTCGGTCGACCGCACGCCGGAAGGCTTGCGCATTCAGATCATCGACCATGATAAATTCTCGATGTTCCCGTCGGGCGGCGCTGTGCCTTACGAACGTGCGCGTGATCTCTTGCTGCTTGTCGGCAAGGTGATCTCGAAACTGCCGAACAATATCTCTGTGACCGGCCATACCGACGGCACGCCGTTTCAGCTGGGCTCAGGCCGCGATAACTGGACGCTCTCGACCGAGCGCGCGAATGTCAGCCGCGAATATCTTGTGAAGGCGGGCGTGGATGAAAAGCGCGTGCAGCGCGTGTCGGGTTTGGCTGATCGCGATCCGTTTGTGCCGAGCGATCCGAAAGATGCCCGCAACCGCCGCATCAGCATTGTCTTGCTGCGTCAGGCTTCGCTCGTGCCGCCCGCAAGCGATACGCCAAATCCCCAGGTAAAATAACTTAAAGCTTAACCGTTCGCGACAGACTGGAGCGGGCCAACTGGCTTTGCATCTTGCGCCGGGCGGAACGGAATTTGCTGATGAGCGGCAACCAAACCACCGGCAAGTGCGCTTGCTCCTACGATAGCGATAGCAACAGGAGCGCCGCCAATGGCAGCGCCAAGAAGATCGTGCGGTGTGGTCGCAGCGCCAAGACCTGTGCTTACGGCGCCGACTGCAAAGTTGGCAATCGGGCGCAGCGTGTCGTGGTTGGAAATGAAGTTGTAGGCAACGTTTCCGGCATCATAAATGCGATCGCAAACATAATCGCCGGCGGCCTGGAAAATTCGATCTTTCATCGTGGAAAAGCTGCTCGTCATTATTGCCTCCCTAAAATATCGATCTACCAAGTGTACGCCTCTTAAATACTTTCAAATACAGGAATCCGGCAGAGTTTTACTTGCGCGTATGGTAAAATTTGCATGAAGAAATGCCGGTCTTACCTGTATTTTAGGCGTTAATCGTGGTAAGATTGCGCCCATGTCGATCATCCCTCCTGGGCTTAGTCGCCTTCTGCAATTCTATCTCTCGGGGCCTTTGCCGTGCCCCTATCTGCCGGGCCGGGTCGAACGCAAACTCTTCACACGCTTAACGGGCGAGCCGGAAACGGATGCCGAGATCAACGCGACGCTCACGCGCGCAGGTTTCCGTCGTAGCCACGACATCGTTTATCGCCCCGCGTGCCACGAATGTAATGCGTGCGTGCCGGTGCGCATTCCTGTGCATGCCTTCAAGCCTTCGCGCAGTTTAAAACGTATCGCAGCGCTCAATCGCGATTTAACGGTCGAGGTTGCGGGCACCGATATCACCGAAGAACAGTACGATCTTTTTTGCCGCTATCAGGCGGCGCGCCATCCGGATAGCGATATGGCCCGTATGTCGCGGCTCGATTTCGCGCATATGTTGCAGGAAGGCGAGGCGGATACGCATATCTATCAGCTCCGCGACACGAAGGGCGTTCTCGTCGGTGCCGTCATCACCGATCATGTCAGCGACGGTTTCTCGGCCGTCTATAGTTTCTTTGCGCCGCGCGAAGCGCGCCGCAGTTTGGGCGCGCAGCTCATCCTCACGCTGATCGATGAAGCGGCGAAGAAAGATTTGCAGTACGTTTATCTCGGCTACTGGATCGCGGCGTCACGCAAGATGGCATACAAGGCCCGTTTCCAGCCGTTGCAGGCGCTCGGCCCTCAAGGCTGGGATTGGCTCGATCTCACCGACGAAAATAAATAGCGCTTATTGGCTCGGCGGAAGCGTCCGCTGGATATTCGTCACCGTCGGGAACGGAATATCGATACCTTCCTTGATGAAGCGCTGAACCAACTTGAGTTGGAACATGCGGCGGACATCCCACTGCTTTCCGGGACGCGTGCGGATACGCGAGCGGATAGTGATGGAGCTATCGCCGAGCTTCTCGATGCCCAGCACTTCGACCTGCTCAAGGATGACGCGTTTGAAGATCGGGTCTTTCTGCATATCGTCGCCGACTTCGCGGATAACCTGCATCGCCTTCTCAAGATCGGCATCATAGCCGACGCCGACATCGATCACGGCGAAGGCAAAATCCTTCGTCATATTGATGATGTTCGTCACTTCGCTGTAAGGCAGGATATGCACCGCGCCGTCATTGTCGCGGAGGCGCAGGGTGCGGACGCTCATGGCATCGACAACGCCGGAGTGATCGCCGATCTTGACGACATCGCCGATAGCGATTGTGTTTTCGATGACGATGAAGAGGCCGGTCAGGAAGTCTTTTACGAGTGTTTGTGAGCCGAAGCCGAGAGCGACGCCAAAGATACCGGCGCCGGCGAGCAGCGGCGCAATGTTAAAGCCCAGCTCCGAAAGAACGACGATGCCGACCGCGATTGCGAAGATGATAAAGACGGTATTTCGTAGCATCGGCAACAGCGTGCGCATGCGTGCGCTGGCCTGAACGACTTTGCCGTCGGCATCGCGGCGGTTGAGGCGGCTTTCGATGGCGGAGTTGCAGAGGCCGTAGATAAGGGCGACGACCGCAATTGTGATGCCGATGGAGAAGGTACCACCCAGCACGCGCTGGCCGATAGGTGTGGCAAAGAATGCGGGCAGGTTGGCGCCCCAAGAGGCCGCGACGCCGAGGATAGCAACGATCCAGATCAGGAAGCGCAGAAGCCCGCGCAGGATGATGTGATGGAGTGCTGCCGATGCCGTCAGATCCTTGGCGCCAAAGCGATCCGTCGCATGCAGGCAAAGCCGCATGGTGACGAGGATGACGAGGGTCAGGATC
>DASTLS010000223.1:0-5432 GCA_035714725.1 Alphaproteobacteria bacterium
CTCGGCATTCCTTTAGTCGTTTTGCCCATCGGCTTTTTCGGACGCCGGGTACGCAAGCTCTCCAAAGCCAATCAGGAGCGTGTGGCCGATATCAGCGCCAATGCCGAAGAAACCATCTATGGCATCCGTACGGTGCAAGCCTTCAGCCACGAAGAGCTGAGCCGCACCGATTTCAACAATCAGGTCGAACAATCGGTGCAGGCTGCCGTACGTCACATCCGCGTGCGCGCCCTGCTCACCGCGCTTGTGATCATGCTGGTATTTTCTGCCATCGGCGTTGTGCTCTGGATTGGCGGTCATGATGTGCTAAGCGGCACGATCACAGCCGGCCAGCTTTCAGCTTTCGTTGGTTACGCCGCGATTGCCGCAGGTGCTACGGGTGCGATCAGCGAAACCATCGGCGATCTGCAGCGTGCGTCCGGCGCCACGGAACGCATCTTTGATTTGCTTGCTGTCACGCCCACCATTACGGCTCCTGCTGTGCCAAGCAGCCTTCCCGCAGCACGTGGCGAGATCAGCTTTGATCATGTGACATTCACCTATCCGGCGCGGCCTGAAATCCCCGCCCTGCAAGACATCAGTTTTGCCGTGAAGCCCGGCGAGCGCGTCGCTATCGTCGGCCCAAGCGGTGCGGGCAAAACGACGCTCTATCAGATGGCACTGCGTTTCTACGATCCGCAAAGCGGCAAGGTGCTGTTCGACGGCGTGGACGTGAAGAATGTCGAGCCGCGGGAATTGCGCTCACGTATTGGTTTGGTGCCGCAGGACCCTGTGATTTTCTCGACCGATGCCTGGAGCAATATCAGCTATGGCCGTCCAGAAGCATCTCGCGACGAAATCCGCGCTGCTGCACGTGCTGCGCATGCCGATGAGTTTATATCATCCATGCCGAATGGATATGAAACCTATCTCGGTGAGAAAGGCGTGCAGCTTTCCGGCGGCCAGAAACAGCGCATCGCTATCGCGCGCGCTATTCTCCGCAACCCGTGCTTGCTGCTGCTCGATGAAGCGACGTCGGCGCTCGATGCCGAAAGCGAACGCCTCGTTCAGGACGCTCTCGACTGCCTCATGAAAGACCGCACGACACTGATCATCGCGCACCGGCTCTCGACCGTTGTGAACGCCGATAAGATCATTGTGATGGATCAGGGCCGCATCGTGGCATCCGGTACGCATCAGAGCCTGATTGCGCAAGGCGGTCTCTATGCCCGTTTAGCATCACTGCAGTTTCAGAACGCAGCTTAAGCTTCGTCCTTGGGTCCGTATTTTTTATGAACGCGGTAGCGATGCCAACGCATCAAGCCAAGCTTGGCGACAATAAGGAACACAAACAGACCAAGCACCGAAAGCGTGATCTGGCGAACGCTGTCCTCAACCACCGCTTCTTTGTGATGCATATGAGCGAGAACGTCGCCATAGAGGTAGCCGGCACCGACGAAAACAGCAGCCCACAGAAACGCGGCAACCGCATTCCAGATCGCGAATTTCTTCCACTCCACATGGCTGAGGCCGACCGCGATGCCGCTGATATTGCGGAGGCCATACATGAAGCGATAGCAGAGGATGAAAAGGATCGAATAGCGTTCGAGCCAAACCAACGCGTGATCGACGCTCGGTTTCAATTTCGGCAGATGCTCGAGAATTTTGGTGCCAAAGCGGCGACCGATGAAAAAGAAAATTTGATCACCCGCCATACTCCCAAGCCATGCCGCAAGGAACAGCAGCCACACATTGATCAGATGTTTTTGTGCTGCGAGACCGGCAAAGATGACGAATGTCTCGCCTTCCAGCGCCGTCCACACAAAGGTGATCAGGTAAAAGAAATTACCGTGATGGTGGATGAGGTCGTAAATCTGATGCATGGCTCAAACAAAGCCGAATGATATGTCTTATTTACGGCACGCCGGGCGGCGTCCGTCGGGCTCTACTTGAACGTGACTTTGACGACTTCGTAGGATTTCGAGCCTTTGGGCGTATTCACTTCGACCGTATCTTTAACGGTTTTGTTAATAAGCGCACGAGCAAGCGGCGAGGAAATCGAGAGCAATCCCGCCTTAATGTTCGACTCGTCTTCGCCGACGATCTGATAATCGACCTTCTCGCCGCTGTCGTCATCGACCAGCGTGACGGTGGCGCCAAATTTCACATTCTTGCCTTCGAGCTTCGAGACATCGATGACATCGGCGCGGCTGATCTTGTCTTCCAGCTCCTGAATGCGGCCTTCGATGAAGCTTTGGCGCTCGCGAGCTGCCGTGTATTCCGCATTTTCCGACAAATCGCCATGTTCACGCGCAGCCGCAATCGCCTTGATCACGGCAGGACGTTCGACGCCCTTCAGGTTCTTCAGCTCGGCTTCGAGCTTATCAAAACCGGTGCTGGTCATCGGGACTTTATCGGTCATCGGGGCCTCAAACGAAAAAAGCAAAACGCTCCCTCGGCACAAACGGCATGCCGAAGCAAAGGCGTGTTATCTAAGATGCCTTAAGGTAATCCTGAAGCGAATTGACTTCAAGGGCTCCGCTTTGAAGGGCGGAAATGGCTGCAATCGCAGCCCGCGCGCCGGGCATGGTGGTGTAAAGCGGTATGCCCTGCGTCAAGGCCGTACGGCGGATGCTGAAGCTATCTGCGAGGCTCTGAGCCCCCTCAGATGTCGTATTGATGATCATCTGCACTTCGCCGTTGATCATGGCATCGACGATGTGTGGCTGGCCTTCATACACCTTGTTCACTTTCTTGACCGGCACGCCTGCAGCTTGCAACGAAACGGCTGTGCCGCCGGTTGCAATGATGCCGAAGCCGAGATTGACGAGCTGCCATGCCATGGTGATGACCGCCGCTTTATCGCGATCCTTTACCGAGACGAAGCATGTGCCCTTAAGCGGCAATTTGACGCTGGAGCTCATCTGCCCCTTGGCGAAGGCGCGGGCGAAATCTTTATCGATGCCCATCACTTCGCCGGTCGATTTCATTTCCGGGCCAAGCACGACGTCCACGCCCGGGAAGCGCGCGAACGGGAACACAGCTTCTTTCACCGCGACATGCTTGAACTTGCCCTGTTGCAGCTTGAAGGATGCGAGGCTTTCACCTGCCATCACGCGAGCTGCGATCTTGGCGATGGAATTGCCGGTTGCCTTGGCGACGAACGGAACTGTACGGCTGGCGCGCGGATTAACCTCGAGGATATAGACCTCGCCGTCTTTCACTGCGAACTGAACGTTCATGAGGCCGACGACGCCGATGGAGCGCGCGAGCGCTTCAGATTGACGTGCGATCTCAGCGACGATTTCCTGCGGCAATGAGTGCGGCGGCAGAACGCATGAGCTGTCGCCCGAGTGAATGCCGGCCTCTTCGATATGCTCCATGATACCAGCGACAAAGACTGTGTCCTTATCTGCAACCACATCCACATCGACCTCGATGGCATCTTGCAGATAATGGTCGATAAGAACGGGGCTATCGCCCGAGACGTAAACCGCCTTCTGCGTATAGCGGCGGAGACCTTCGACGTCATACACAATCTCCATCGCGCGACCGCCAAGGACGTATGACGGGCGGATGACGACAGGGTAACCAATGCCTTCAGCGATTTTCTCGGCCTCTTCGAAGCTACGCGCGAGACCATTCAAGGGTTGCTTGAGCTTGAGTTTCTTCAGCAACACCTGGAAGCGCTCGCGGTCTTCGGCGAGGTCGATAGCATCTGGTGTCGTGCCGAGAATGGGGATCTTCGCATCCTGCAGCGCATGCGCGAGCTTCAGCGGCGTTTGGCCGCCGAACTGCACGATCACGCCCATCAGGGTGCCGTTGGTTTGTTCCTTGCGGATGATTTCGATGACATCTTCGCCCGTCAGCGGTTCAAAATAGAGGCGGTCGGAGGTGTCGTAGTCGGTAGAAACCGTTTCCGGGTTGCAGTTGACCATGATGGTTTCATAGCCCTGCTCGCGCAGAGCCATGACGGCATGAACACAGCAATAATCGAACTCGATGCCCTGCCCGATGCGGTTTGGACCGCCGCCAAGGATAACAACTTTCTTTTTGTCTGTCGGCTGCGCTTCGCATTGCGCGGGCGTGAGGCCGTTGCCTTCATAAGTCGAATAGAGATAGGGCGTACGCGAGGCGAACTCACCGCCGCAAGTATCGATGCGCTTGAAAACCGGCGTAATGTTCAGCTTGCGGCGTGCTGCTGCGATATCGGCTTCCTTCTTATCCGATAGTTGCGCGAGGCGCTTGTCGCTAAAGCCCATCTGCTTGAGCTGTTGCCAGCCGTAAGCATCCTTCGGCAAGCCCTTTTCGCGGACATTCTTTTCAGCGGCGATGATGCCGGCGAATTGCTCGAGGAACCATTTGTCGTATTTGCAGATGGAATTGATTTGCTCGACCGTCATGCCGCGGCGGAGAGCTTCAGCAATCACGAGGATACGATCCGGCGTCGGCTTGGCGAGCGCGGCATGCAGGGCGCTCTGATCGGCGTCTTTCATCGCGCGCATCTCGTTGAAACCGGCAAGCCCGATTTCGAGACCGCGTAGAGCCTTCTGCATCGACTCCTGGAACGTGCGACCGATGGCCATCACTTCGCCGACCGATTTCATGGCGGTGGTCAGCGTCGGCTCGGTGCCGGGGAATTTCTCGAACGCAAAGCGTGGAATTTTCGTGACGACATAATCAATCGTCGGCTCGAATGAAGCTGGCGTATCGCCGGTGATATCGTTCTTGAGTTCATCGAGCGTGTAACCGACCGCAAGCTTCGCGGCGATCTTCGCAATCGGGAAGCCGGTCGCCTTACTCGCCAAAGCCGACGAGCGGCTGACGCGCGGGTTCATCTCGATCACGATCATACGGCCCGTATCAGGGTCGATGGCGAACTGCACGTTCGAGCCACCGGTATCGACGCCGATTTCGCGCAGCACAGCAATCGAGGCGTTACGCATGATCTGATATTCTTTATCGGTCAGCGTCAACGCCGGAGCGACTGTGATGCTGTCGCCGGTATGGATGCCCATCGGATCGATATTTTCAATGGAGCAAATGATGATGCAGTTGTCTTTACGGTCGCGGACAACTTCCATCTCATATTCTTTCCAGCCGAGGACGGATTCCTCGACCAGCACTTCGCCGACAGGGCTTGCGGCAATGCCGCTCGCGCAAATTTCGGCATATTCGGTGCGGTTGTAGGCAATACCGCCGCCGGTGCCGCCGAGCGTGAAGCTCGGGCGGATGATCGCGGGCAAACCGATATGCGGCAACGCGTCTTGCGCTTCCTGCATGGTTTTAACGACACGGCTTTTCGGACAATCAAGGCCGATTTTTTCCATAGCTTCGCGGAACAGGAAGCGATCTTCGGCTTTTTCAATCGCAGCGCGGTTAGCGCCGATGAGTTCGATGCCAAGACGTTCAAGCGTACCGTCTTTCGCCAAAGCCATGGCGGTGTTGAGCGC
>DASTLS010000224.1:0-5104 GCA_035714725.1 Alphaproteobacteria bacterium
AGGGTAAATATCGAAGATCTCGGCACCCCTTATGCTGCGATGACAACCGACCTGGTGACAGGCCACGAAATCTGGCTGCAGAAAGGTGACCTTGCGGAAGCCATGCGCGCCTCTTTCTCGCTCCCCGGCATTTTTCCGCCGATGCATATTCAAAACCGCTGGCTCGCCGATGGCGCGCTTGTTTGCCCCCTGCCCGTTGCGGCTTGCCGCGCACTTGGCGCCGACATGGTAATCGCCGTCAATCTCAACGCCGATATCATCGGCAAATCGCGCCGCCCGGGCGCCACAATCCCAACGGCTGCCGGATTTGATCTGATGCAGTTGCTGGAGGAGACCGGCAACAAGTCAAAAATCTCACTCATGAGCAACATCACCCGCCATGTTTTCCGCCGTGACTATGACGGCCCGAGCATTTTCGGCGTCATGACGTCATCGCTCAATATCATGCAGGACCGCATCACGCGCTCGCGCCTCGCCGGCGATCCGCCCGACGTGCATATCGCGCCGCGCCTTGGCCATATCGGCTTGCTTGAGTTCGACCGCACGGAAGAAGCCATTCATGAAGGCGAGGCGGCTGTGATGCGCAAGCGCCCCGAGCTTGCCGACGCGCTGCAGGTTCTTTCGCAGAACGCGAATGTCGGCGAGAACGAGCCGATTTAGCGGTTTACCGCTTTTTTCCAGAAATCCTGATCTTCGTATTGTGTGGGGTCCGCTGATCCCGCAACGCTGAAGGCCTCCCTGCGTTCCACGCATGTGCCGCAGCGCCCGCAATGTACGGCGCCGCCCTTGTAGCACGACCAGGTTTCAATGACCGGCACTTTGAGACGCACGGCTTCCGTGGCGATATCGCCTTTGGTCTTTGTCGCAAATGGCGTCAGCAATTTGATATCAGCGAAACCTTCCATCGCTTTGCGCTCCATCTGATCGAAAAGCGCTGCGAATTCGGGACGGCAATCGGGATAGATGAAATGATCGCCGGTATGAATGGCGATAGCGACAGCATCATAGCCGTAAGCCGGCGCTATGCCGTAAGCGACGGCGAGCATGATGGCATTCCGGTTCGGCACAATCGTCTGCTTCATATTCTCAGATGCGTAATGCCCTTCCGGCACATCGACATTATCGGTAAGAGCCGAGCCCTTCAGATGCGCAGCAATCTCGCTGATGTCGATGACGTGATGCGCAGCATCGAGGCGCTTCGCGGCAGCAGCCGCAAACGCCAGCTCCTTTTTATGGCGCTGGCCGTAATCGAACGAGACCAAGCCGCCGAGCGAGTTCTCCTCGGCCAACAAATGGGCCAAGGTAACGCTATCAAGGCCACCGGAAACGACTGCAAGTGCTTTCATGAAAAGCCTTCTGGCTGACTGCGACACCAAACAATAAGGGTGGTGACCTCGGCGGGTTTCGAACCCGCAACCCCCTGATTAAAAGTCAGATGCTCTACCGTTGAGCTACGAGGTCAGCGCAGGGAGCGGCAAATTACGGGCCTTAGGCCTCAGGGTCAACCCCGGAACTTGGCGCAAAAGCCGCAAAAGCGCGATTTTATTAGTCCCTGACCTCAGGCCGGACGCGGCGGCGGCCGTCGGGCTCGTGAAAACGCTTGGTTAATTCAGCCACGATGCGCGGGCTGACGAAGGGCTTCACATTGCCGCCCAGGCGCGCGATTTCCTTCACGAAGCGCGAGGAAACGAATTGCGTGCCCTCGGTTGCCGTCAGGAAGATCGTCTCGATCTTCGGGTTCATGCGGTAATTCATCGCCGCCATCTGAATTTCATATTCAAAGTCGGAGGCCGCGCGGAGGCCACGGATAATGACGCTCGCGCCAATTTCATGCGCGAAATGCATCAGCAAATGATCGAAGGGCACAACAGAAACATTCTTGATGCCTTTGCGCTTCATGGCTTCGACTTCGCGTTCGACCATTTTCACGCGCGCTTTGGTATCGAACAACGGGCCCTTGCCCGCGTTCTTAGCAACACCGATAACGAGATGATCGACGACCTTCGCCGCGCGCTGAATGATATCGAGATGCCCGATTGTGATCGGATCGAACGTACCGGGATAAAGACCAGTGCGACCGGAATTAGGCTTCGGCATCGTTTGTGCCTTCTTCGGCTACAACATCGGCGCCTTCGCCGCCCTCACCTTCACCCGACATATCTTCGAGCGCTGCGACGGAGACGACCTTCTCGCTCTCATCGACGCGGAAGACGGTGACGCCCTGCGTCTTGCGGCCTGCGATGCGGATGTCCTTCACAGGCATGCGGATGATCTGGCCGCCATCCGACACAAGCATGATGTCCTGCTCATCCTTCACGGGGAAGGTTGCGACAATCAAGCCGTTGCGTTCGGACATTTCCATATTCCAGATGCCCTGGCCGCCACGGTTGGTGATGCGATATTCATAAGCGGACGTGCGCTTGCCGAAGCCACGCTGCGAGACCGTGAGCAGGAATTCTTCCTGCTTCGCGAGTTCTGCAAAGCGCTCAGCCGACAATGTGATGTTGGCTGTTGCCTCTTCATCATTGCCGCCCTGCTCTTCCGTCGCTTCGCCAGCAGCTCTACGCGCTGCATTGGCTTGGCGGATATAGGCGACACGCTCTTCAGCCGAAGCATCGACGTGATGGAGGATAGACATCGAGATAACGTCATCCTTATCCGCCAGCTTGACGCCGCGAACACCGACCGACGTACGGCCTGTGAATACGCGCACATCTTCAACTGCAAAGCGGATGGATTTACCCTGACGCGAGGCCAGCAACACATCGTTGCTTTCGGTGCAGGTCTGGACAGAGATCAGCTTATCGCCCTCTTCCAGCTTCATCGCGATGATGCCGCTGGGGCGCACATTACTGAAATCGGAAAGTTGGTTACGGCGAACGGTGCCGGCGGATGTCGCGAACATGACATTCAACTTGTCCCACGTGGCTTCGTCTTCCGGTAGATGCATGACGGTCGTGATCGTCTCGTTCTGCTCGAGCGGCAGAAGATTGACGAGCGCCTTACCGCGCGATTGCGGATTGCCGAGCGGCAGTTTGTAGACCTTGAGCTTGTACACGCGACCAAGGGTGGAGAAGAACAACATCGGCGTGTGGGTCGAAGCCACGAAGATATCGTTGACGAAATCTTCGTCCTTCGTGCTCATGCCAGTACGGCCCTTGCCGCCGCGTTTCTGCGCGCGATACGTCGAGAGCGGCACACGCTTCACATATCCGGCATGGCTGACGGTCACGACCATCGACTCGCGCTGGATGAGATCTTCGATATCGGATTCGAATTCTTGCGCTTCGATCGTCGTTTTGCGCGGCGTCGCGAATTTATTGCGGATTTCCAGCAACTCATCGCTCATGATCTGGAAGATGCGCGAACGGTTCGCAAGGATATCGAGGTAATCTTTAATGTTCGCGACAACTTCGTTCAGGTCGGCGCTAATCTTCTCGCGCTCGAGGCCGGTCAGGCGATGCAGGCGCAGATCGAGAATGGCCTTGGCCTGTATCTCGGTCATTTTGTACGTGCCGTCTTTAATGGCAGCTTCACCATCAACCAGCGCGATCAGTGGACCTACATCCTTCACCGGCCATGCGCGGGCCATCAATTCAGCCTTGGCAACCACGGGGTCATTAGCCTTGCGGATAAGCGCGATCACTTCGTCGATGTTCGCAACAGCGATAGCCAGACCAGCCAAGATGTGTGCGCGGGCGCGGGCCTGACCGAGTTCAAACTCAGTACGGCGGGTGATGACTTTCTCTCGGAACATGATGAAGGCTGTGAGGACATCCTTCAAATTCATCTGCTGCGGACGACCATCATTCAGCGCCAGCAAATTGACCGGGAAGTTGGTCTGCAACTGCGTGTGCGCATATAGCTGATTGAGGACGATATCAGCCATCGCATCGCGCTTCAGCTCGACAACAACGCGTACGCCGTCACGATCGGACTCATCACGCAAATCGCTGATGCCTTCGATGATCTTTTCATTCACGCATTCCGAAATGCGTTCAATGAGGCGAACCTTGTTCACCTGATACGGAATTTCCGTGACGATAATCGCCTGACGATCCTTGCGTATCTCTTCGATATTCGTGCGGGCGCGCATGGTAACGCTGCCACGGCCGGTGAAGGCAGCTGCTTTGCAGCCCATATGGCCGAGGATGATACCGCCGGTCGGGAAATCGGGGCCGGGCACGATCTCAATCAACTCGTCGAGCGTGATTTCCGGGTTTTTGATCTGCGCCAAAGTCGCATCGATCACTTCGCCGAGATTGTGCGGCGGGATATTGGTCGCCATGCCCACGGCGATACCGCCTGCGCCATTGACCAGCAAATTTGGATAACGCGCCGGCAGAACATCCGGCTCCTGCTGCGATTCATCGTAGTTGGGATGAAAATCGACTGTTTCTTTATCAATGTCTTCGAGCAGCGTTTCGGCGGCCTTTGCGAGACGAGCTTCGGTGTAACGCATCGCGGCGGCGTTATCGCCGTCCATCGAACCAAAGTTACCTTGGCCATCGATAAGCGGCAGGCGCATGGAGAAATCCTGCGCCATACGGACCATCGCGTCGTAAATCGCGCTGTCGCCATGGGGATGATATTTACCCATGACGTCACCGACGATACGCGCCGATTTCTTGTAGGCCTTGCTACTGTCGTAGCCGCCTTCCTTCATCGCGAACAGAATGCGGCGATGCACTGGCTTCAAACCGTCGCGCACATCCGGCAGCGCGCGCGACACGATCACGCTCATCGCGTAATCGAGGTAGGAGCGGCGCATTTCCTCTTCGATAGTTACAGGCGTAATATCGCTGGGAGGTAGATCGGAGGGCGCTTGGGCGGCGTTGTCGGTCACGTTTAAGCCTGTCTTTCGGGTGAATCAGGGGCCTGAATTCTGTGCCGAGAAAGTAGCATTTTGACATTCAAGCACCAAGCGAAAAAGGCGATAATAGTCATTATAAATCAATAGTTTATTGGCTGATTTTTCAATTCGTTTTTGAAACGCCTTGCCGCGCAAAAAATTGCGGCCTAATGATGAGGGATATTCAATTTATTTTGAAATAGGAATTTGTCATGAGCCATAATAACGTCTCCGCTTCGCATGGAAATCCTC
>DASTLS010000225.1:0-7898 GCA_035714725.1 Alphaproteobacteria bacterium
GCTGAGACGAGGCAGCACATCCTCATCTGCAAAGGCGCTGTCGAAGAAATTCTCAGCATCTGCACCAAGGGCGAGATTAACGGCGTTCCTTTCGATATGACACTCACACATCGCGATGAGATGCTGAAACTCGCGCGCGAACTGAATGAAGACGGCTTCCGCGTTATCGCTGTTGCGCACAAAGATATGGCGCCTGATCACAGCGCCTACTCCGTGAAGGACGAAAACGATCTGACACTGATCGGCTATATCGCGTTCCTTGATCCGCCAAAGGACAGCGCTGCCGCCGCCATCGCCGCACTCCACAAACATGGTGTTGCCGTTAAAATTCTGACGGGCGATGGCGATATCGTCACGCGTCGCGTCTGCAAAGACGTAGGTCTCGAAGTTCAGGGCCTCCTCCTCGGCAACGCCATTGAGAACATGACCGATAGCGAGCTGGTGCAGCAAGTCGAGCACACCACCGTTTTCGCCAAACTCTCACCCGCGCAGAAAGCGCGCGTGATCGCGGCGCTGCATCAAAACAACCACGTCGTCGGCTTCTTGGGCGACGGCATCAATGACGGCCCTGCACTGAAGGCCGCAGACGTCGGCGTTTCCGTCGATACCGCCGCTGACATCGCGAAAGAATCCGCCGACATCATCTTGCTCGAAAAGAGCCTCATGGTGCTGGAAGAAGGCGTGCTGGAAGGCCGCAAGGTGTTCGGCAACATCACGAAGTATATCAAGATGGGCGCCAGCTCGAACTTCGGCAATATGTTCAGCGTGCTGGGCGCAAGCGCTTGGCTACCTTTCCTGCCGATGGCACCCATCCAGATCCTCACCAACAATCTGCTCTATGATTTCTCTCAGACTGCCATCCCAACCGATCAGGTGGATGAAGAATATCTGACAGCACCGCGCCGCTGGGATATCGCGCATATCGCGCGCTTCATGCTCTGCCTCGGCCCCATCAGCTCGATCTTCGATTACGTGACGTTTGGCGTGATGTTCTATGCCTTCGGCGCAAACACGCTTGCGACATCGTCGGCATTCCAGACGGGCTGGTTCCTCGAATCCATCCTGTCGCAGACGCTGATCATCCACATCATCCGCACGAACAAAATTCCGTTCATCCAAAGCCGTGCGAGCTTGCCGCTGATCCTCACCACAATCACAATCTGCGCGATCGGCGCGTGGCTGCCCTATTCGCCCTTCGCGCGTAGCCTGGGCTTCATCGGCCTTGCCTGGTATTTCTGGCCGGTTGTGGCGGTGATCATCCTTTGCTACCTGACGCTGGCCTTCTTCGTGAAGAATTGGTTCATTCGTCGCTACGGCTGGAATTAACCTCTCCAAGCATTCCAGAGAGTTAAATGCCGTTCTTCACCCATCCGGATGAAGCAAAAGAATCCTGTGGTTAAAACCGACTCTCGCCCCTGATTTCAGTGGCATTCACGTGAGTCGGGCGGCAGATTGGCCGCGTTTTCATCACCCGATCTCAGGGGACAGGTTTGACCACATCGAACCTCTGGAATATTCAAACGCACAAGGGCTATTTCAATCCACAGCCCGGCGATGTCGTCGTCAATATTGATCCCAATGATATTCGTGTCGCTATGGACGGCGGCGGCGGTAAATGGAAAATCGCCTTTTTCCAGCGCTCAGGAAGTAATTATGAACCATTCTACAAAGATGAAATCGCCGGCAATATCGCAGAGGGTAGTTATCGCGATCATGCAACATTAAACGAAAAGGGAATGCAGTTCGTTCTCGATAACTTACCGCGCTTCGGACGGCATATTGCGAGCTCCGGCACAACGAAAGTTTCTTCATACACGACAGGTGCAACGCGCCACGCTATGGAGACATACCCTGAAGTTTGCGTGAGCTTTATCGCAGCCGCTGAACATGCCCTCGGCTGGACGCTCAACAGCGCCACCGGCGAAGATGAATCCGCACTTCTTTTAATGGGCGCGAAAGCTGCTCACCCCGATATTAAAGCCTTGGTCCAAGGTGAAGGCGGCTCAACTTCTGAAGCTGGAATTATTCATCCAAACCGAGGCTTTACCCATCCACATGAAACGTGGCTTGGCTCGCACACCGCTTACGCCGAACATGAAGCTAAAGGCACGCCATACAAAGATATCGTTCGCCGCGAACTTACACCGTTTAAAGATTTATACAGGAAGGCGGCCGATGAACAGCTGCCACTTATCGCCACCGGCTCAATTTATCGCCGAGGTGTAAGAATTTTAATGCGTCAAACCGGGATGCATATCCCACTTTTTGTGCCCTTCTTGCCCGATGTGCGTTTGGAACGCAGCGACGTTATGCCCCTCATCAGCCGCTATGCCGATATGACTGGCAAACAAATTGAGAAGGCTATTCGACCGCCGTTAAATGACGCAGAAAAACATGTTTGGGAAAAGAAGATCGCTAGTTATCGTGACCGTTTGCCGGGCACTTTCCGTTCGCTTTACGAGATAATGGAACAAAGCCAAGCGCCCGCCATCATTTCTTCTGCTGCTAGCACGCGCGGTGGCGTTCTTTATGCCGACAGGCACGGTCTCGATATTTCACATATTAGGAGCGAGCCGGTTTTGTTAGGACGACGCGCTTCCCCTTCACGCTCAGAGCGAGGTCTCCCGTCTTCAACTCAAGAGCCAAGTGACCAAAGAGCTCGCGTCGCCAGCCTGTAAGGGCCGGTACTTTAGCGTCATCATCGGCGGCGATATCTTCAAGCTCGTCGGTCGTTGCGATCAGCTTAGGCGCAACGCCATGTTCTTCACTGACTTGCTTCAGCAAGACTTTCAGCAAATCCATCACGGGACCTAGGCCCGGCGGCAGAAATCGGCGCGCCTCGCCTTGGGGGCACTGATCGTTCGAGAGTGCCATAGCTTTCGCGACAGCATCCAAGATCGCCTTGCCCTGCTTGCCTTCGGCAAAACCCACACTGAGGCCACGGATGCGCGCGAGATCGTGAACATTGCCCGGCGGGTGATGCGCGATCTCCATCAACGCTTCGTCGCGGATTACGCGATTGCGCGGCACATTGAGACGCTGTGCTTCCAACTCACGCCACGCAGCAAGCTCACGCAGCAGCGCACGAAGCCGTGGCTTATCGGCCCGCCATTTGAAGCGACGCCAGATTTCGGTCGGATCGATTTTGTAGGTATTAGGATTAGTGAGGATTTCCATTTCCTCCTTCACCCATTCTACGCGCCCGGTCTTCTCCAGCTGATCGCGCAGCTTGGTATAGATCTGGCGCAGGTGGATAACGTCGCCGAGCGCGTAGTGCAGTTGCTTTTCGGTCAGCGGGCGATGCGCCCAATCGGTGAAGCGGCTCGATTTATCGATCTTCGCCCCCGCCAATTTATCGGCCAGCGTTTCATAGCTCGCAGCCTCGCCGAAGCCGCAGACCATGCCCGCGACCTGCGTATCGAACATAGGCGCAGGCACCTTGCCGGTGAGGTTATAGAAAATTTCGACATCCTGCCGGGCGGCGTGGAAGACCTTCACAACCTTGGGATTAGCAAGAAGCTCAAAAAGGGGTTCGAGGCTGATGCCCTCGGCGAGCGGGTCGACCGCCACAGCCTCAGTTGGCCCGCCAAGCTGGATCAGGCACAGCTTGGGCCAATAGGTCCGTTCGCGCATAAATTCGGTATCGACCGTGATAAAATCGGTGGCGGCGTGTGCGGCACAGAAACGGGCGAGTTCGTCAGTCGTCGTAAGAAGCGTCATAAAACAGGTAACCGGTCGATGGTGGCGGGTCTGCCGCCCAGGATGAAAACTTGCATAGCCATACTAGCCTAGCTAATCTTCCGAAAATACTGATTTTTTGACCTAGGCTCGAAATATGCACCCTTACCGCACCCATAATTGTGGCGAATTGCGCCTCTCCCACAAGGACCAGACCGTCCGGATTTCCGGCTGGGTCCATAGGAAGCGCGACCATGGCGGCCTGCTGTTTATCGACCTGCGCGACCATTACGGCCTGACGCAATGCGTCATCGATATGTCCAGCCCGCTCATGAAGACCATCGAGCATGTGAAGAACGAAAGTGTCGTGACGGTAACGGGCAAAGTCGTGCAGCGCCCAGCTGAAACGGCCAATACCAAGCTCCCGACCGGCGAAGTCGAAGTCGATATTCAGGAATTCCTGGTGCAGAGCGCGGCCGATCCGCTGCCGCTACAGGTGAATGCCGAAGTCGATACCGGCGAAGATGTCCGCCTGACCTATCGCTTCCTCGATCTGCGTCGCGACCAGATGCAGCGTAACCTTAAGCTGCGCTCCGATGTTATCGCTTCGCTCCGCCGCCGCATGTGGGACGCTGGCTTCCGCGAATATCAAACACCGATTTTGACGTCATCGTCACCTGAAGGTGCACGCGACTTCCTCGTTCCAAGCCGCATCCATCCCGGCAAGTTCTATGCGCTTCCGCAAGCGCCACAGCAGTTCAAGCAATTGCTTATGATTGCTGGTTATGACCGTTACTTCCAGATCGCCCCCTGCTTCCGCGATGAAGACGCTCGCGCTGATCGCAGCCCCGGCGAGTTCTATCAGCTCGATTTCGAGATGAGCTATGTCACGCAGGACGATGTGTTCAACACGATTGAGCCAGTCCTCCATGGCGTGTTCGAGGAATTCGGCGGCTTCAACAAGCAAACGAAACCGACTGTCTCGACTTTCCCGTTCGTGCGCATCCCATACGAAGAGGCGATGCTGAAATACGGCAGCGATAAGCCCGATCTGCGTAATCCGCTGTTGATCACGGACGTAACGTCTGTGTTTGCTCGCAAGGATGTTGAATTCCGCGCCTTCCGCTCGATCATCGATGCCGGCGGCTGCGTTCGCGCCATTCGCGCGCCGAAAGTCAGCGACCGTCCGCGTAGCTTCTTCGACAAACTCAATGATTGGGCGAAGGAACTCGGCGCACCGGGCCTCGGCTACATCACATTCGAAGCGGGCGCGGGCAAAGGCCCCATCGCACGTTTCGTCGGCGAAGAAGCGCAGAAAGAATTGCGCCAGCTTTCTGGTTGCGAAGATGGCGATGCCGTCTTCTTCATCTGCGATACAAAAGCCAAAGCCGCCAAGATGGCTGGCGAAGCGCGCAAGAAAATTGCGCAGGATATGGACTGCATCGAGAAGAACGCATTCCGCTTCTGCTGGATTGTCGATTTCCCGATGTATGAGTTCGATGAGCAGCGTAAGAAGATCGACTTCAGCCACAACCCCTTCTCCATGCCGCAAGGCGGGCTGAAGGCGCTGGAAGAACAGGACCCGCTGACGATCAAGGCCTATCAGTACGACATCGTATGCAACGGCGTTGAGCTGTCATCAGGTGCCATCCGTAACCATCTGCCGGACGTTATGTATAAGGCGTTCGCGATTGCCGGTTATTCGGCGCAGGAACTGGAAAGCCGTTTCGGCGGCATGCTCTCAGCACTCAAGCTCGGCGCACCGCCGCACGGTGGCTCGGCTCCGGGCGTCGACCGCATCGTCATGCTTCTGGCCGACGAGCCGAACATCCGCGAGATCATCGCCTTCCCGCTCAATCAGCAGGCGGAAGATCTGATGATGCAGGCACCAAACACCGTGCCGCCGGAGCGCATGCAAGAACTGCACATTCGCCTGCAACTGCCGGTGAAGAAGGCGAGCTGAGCGTGAATTCAAGCGCCGGAAACACCACCTGCGCTTTTGCCTCCGAAAAGGATCTAGATGTCCTTGTCGGGATGTTCGACCGTTACCGGGAATTCTATGAACAGCCGGGCAATCCCAGCCTGGCGCGCGGCTTTCTTGCCGAACGGCTCCGTCTTGGGGATTCCGTTATCATCATAGGCGAAATTGACGGACGGGCCGCCGGTTTCACGCAGCTTTACCCCAGCTTCTCTTCCGTCTCGGCAAGAAAACTCTGGATATTGAACGATCTGTATGTCGAACCGGCTCATCGACGCAAAGGCGTCGCTCAGGCTCTGTTGGAGGAGGCACGTCAGCATGCCGTTAAAACCGGGGCGAAAGGCCTTACATTATCGACCCGCACGCATAACGTAACCGCACAGAAATTATATACCCAAAAGGGTTATGTTCGTGACGATAACTATTACACTTACAATCTGACGTTCTAATTATGCCTCACCTCGCGCTCACCATTGGAGACCCTACCGGCATCGGGCCTGAAATTACGGCGAAAGCCTTGCAGCGCCTCAGCGAGTTCGAAGATCTCGAGCTCACTGTCATTGGCGATATCAAATCGCTCGAGAAAACGGCTGAAGATCTAAAGCTGCGCCTGCCACAATCCGACGATATCCATTACCACAACATCGAAGCCACCTTGCCCGGCAGCACGGCATACAAAGCTATCGAAGCCGCCGTGAAGATGATCGCAGCGAAAGAAGCCGACATCCTCGTCACCGGGCCGATATCCAAACGCAATCTCCACGCCGCCGATTATTCCTATAACGGCCATACCGAAATTCTCGAGGCGCTGGCATCCGAGTATTTTGAAACCAAAGACGCGCATGCCGAGATGCTGTTCGTCTACAAAAAATTCCGCATGCTGCTGCTCACGCGCCACGTGCCGCTGAAAGAAGTGCCAGAATTGCTGGCCAAGCCCGGCGCAGTTGCGCGTCCATTGAAAGCCCTCATCCGCTTCCTGCGCGATCATGTGAAAATTGAAGAACCAAACATCGCCATCCTTGGCGTCAATCCTCATGTCGGCGAAGTTGGCGGCGATGAGGAAATGAAATTCATCAAGCCGGTTATCCATGCCGTGAATGCGATTGGCGCCACAAACCTTGCGGGTCCCTTTCCGGCCGACGGCTTCTTCCGCGGATTTAACGCGGCCACCACGGAATATGACGCCATCGTCGCCGCCTATCATGATCAGGGCCTTATCCCCTTTAAGCTGCTGGCCGGATACGAGGCGGTGAATGTGACGATTGGCCTGCCCTTTATCAGGACATCCGTGAGCCACGGCACGGCGGAAGATATCGTCGGCAAAGGCGTCGCCGATGAAGCCAGCCTGATGGCGGCCCTACACGAGGCGCTGCATCTCATGTAAGCTTGCGGGAATCGCTGCTGGTCCCGCATGCAAAAGCTTATTCCGCACTATCTCCTCATCCTCGCCGTCGCGATTTTCTATTCCGGCGTCTATGACAATGCATTTTTGTATGACGACAAATATCTGATTGTCGACAACACCTATCTGCGCGATTGGAACCACATCGGCGATATGTTCCGCAGCTACGCCACCAGCGGTGCGTTTCGGGCAGGGCATTTCTATCGGCCACTGCAAAATCTGCTCTATCTCGTCATCTATCAGGCATTCGGCCCATCCGAGATTGCCTTTCATGCCGTGAATATCATTCTGCACGCCGCAAATGCCTGCATGATGTTTGCTCTCGGCAAGAAGATGAAATTCGGTGAAAGCGCTTCATTCTTCGCGGCGCTTATTTGGGCCGTGCACCCCATCCACACCGAAGCCGTCGCTTATATGAGCTCAACGGCGGATATGATGTTTACGGGCTTCTCGCTCGGCGCATTGCTCGTGTTACTGCCCGATTTCACGCCGAAGAAATTCCTCATCGCCACGCCGCTTTTTGCGCTTGCCCTGCTCAGCAAGGAAACCGCAATTGTCCTGCCGCTACTCGTCATGGCTTGCATGTTCGGATTGCGGCAACCGAAGGTCATTTATTTTCGCACATGGCCGCTTTGGGTTACGGCGCTCCTTTACTTCACGTGGCGACAATACGTCGCGCCATTTCATACGGGCGATTTGTCGAACATCGATCCGGTTTCAAAGGAATATGTCAGTCATATTTCCATCCGCATCTCCACTTTCCTCGCGACGATACCGGCATATCTGCAACTGCTGATATGGCCGGAAGGGTTACATATGGATCGCGATTTCCCCGCTTAT
>DASTLS010000226.1:0-5029 GCA_035714725.1 Alphaproteobacteria bacterium
AGGAACCGTCTGGAAATCCATAATCGCAAGGCGTTCGCCATAAATATAGAATGGCACCGGCGCGAACATCTCTCGGGAAATCCAACGGTATTGGTTGTAGTCTGAAGCAATGAAATTGGTATCGCCCTCGCAAACGATAGCCAAAACCTTTATATCTCCGCGTTCTTTCACGAGCTGCGTCATGCGCTTTCTGTGAAATTCGGAAAATTCTTCGCCCATAGCCCAGAAAAGATTTTCATCAATTCCGAGCTGCATGATTGTGCCACCATGGGCACGCACATGCTCATAAACACCGTTGAAGAATTGTTGCAGGCCGGTACTGCCTATGAGCACCTCGACGCCCTGTGGCTTGAGACGAACGCCGGAGTTTTCTGTAAACTCAACACCACTTTCATCGAACACACGCACGATATCGGCCAGCGTACCTTCGCGCGGCTGAACGGTTTCTTCTTCGATCTTATTAATTGTCTCGCGCGTAAGGCCGGCCTTTTCCGCCAAGGAAATGGCAGACCATTTAAGTAAGCCGCGCGCTGCGCGTATTTGTCGGCCTGTGACCATCACGAAAACTGCAATACCATGCTTTTGGTTAATTTTAAACTCACCATATGAGACATTTTATTGGTAACAAATTACTGTTATTGTGTCAAAGATAATATTAAATTCTCATTAATATCATAATTGATAATTTTCTTTTATCAAATGGAGAGTTTTATATTGCTTTCGCTCTGCCCGATTGATAGGTTGCGCACCATTACAGCAGCCCATTTTCGACGACGTTATTTTGTAGGGATGATTTCAATGTTCAGTTTTCATGATCTGGAGATGAAATTCGGCAGCGTCGCGGCCTATCAATTTTTGGCCGAGATCGAGAAAGCCGCCCGCATCCCTGCATCGGGTCGTACCGATATTGATCCTGAAACACGTCTTGCCGACGCGCTCCGCGTCCAAGACAATTTTCCGGCCGTGGCGTGAGATTATGAGCCCTACCGACATCCGCCTTCTCTGCACCGCCCTTGGCTTTACTGCCGTTGTCATGCAGGGCGATAAAATTTCCTCGGCCGAAGCCCCCTCCCGCGCTGCCGGCTTTGCCGAACTGATCGAAGCCTTCTGCCGCGTGAATGTGCCGGAAGCATTTGAAGAGACGATTGAAGAAGCCAATGCCCAAAACCGCTAACATCAAAAAACTGCTGGCGCTCTACGCCTCATCACCATGGACATGCGTACATCAGCCGAATAAATCGCTGATCGAAGCCTACATTCAACGCGCCGGAAATTGGGCAACGATTGCCGAAGTTCCAGCCTCACCGCATTGCAATCCGCGCGAAGTGGCCGAGTTTATTATCCGCGCCGTCAATGTTTATGAGCGCAATCGTGGCTTGATGAGTGAGATGGCCGCAGCTCTCGATATCTGTCTTGAAACCGAGAAGCTAAGTTGGGCTGCGGAACATGATGCCGATGTTGCCCTGCGCCGCGCGCGGGAATCCGGCGAGATTTAAACCACCATCCCAATGGCTTTGAGCTGCAGCAGCAGCTCATGCGTGTTTTGCGCGGCGCGGTTTTTGACCAAAGCGCCGATGCGGGCTTCAAGCGTGTTGAAGCATTTGCGGAACTTCCATTCCATCACTTCAGCCTTTTCAGCCGAGAGCGGGTCATCGACCGGCCAATGCACGCGCACCGGCTCGCCGGGCCATGTCGGGCTTTCGAGCCGGGCATGTTCGGAGAGGGTTACGATCACGTCGATCTTGAGAATATTGGCTGCAGCCAGAAACTCGCCCCAGCCCTTGCTGTGCAGTCCTTCGATGGGGATGCCTTCGGCGGCCAGCAACGCCAGCGCATGCGGATGGACATACTTAATGGGGTTCGAGCCCGCGCTCCAGGCCCGGAAGCGGCTTCCACCCTTTTGGCGCAAAAGAGCCTCGGCCAGAATGCTGCGCGCACCATTGCCGGTCGATAAAAACAAAACTGTTAACGGTTTCGTCATACTGTCCCCGAAGTCGCGTGAACCGCGAATCATTCTTGAGACTCTAGTTACGCGTTCCGGATTCCACGGGTCAATGATTTGATATTCAAATCCGGACCTCCGTTGCAGATTGGACTCACATTTGCATGAGCGTTTTAGGCCGCCGCGCTTGCTTGAGTTGGCCCCTTTGCAATGCTAAGAGTTTGATATGACTCAAGCTGTTCAAAAATCCGGATCGCCCGTGCGTCTCACTTTGCCCGACGGCACCGTCAAAGAATTTTCCGCACCCGTAACGGGTCTCGAGCTAGCATCCAGCATCGGCAAGGGCCTTGCGGCTGCCGCACTCGCCGTCAAACTCGATGGCGAGATGCGCGACTTGATGCGTCCAATTGAGAAAGACGCCAAGGTTGAGATCGTCACGCGCAAATCAGCGGATGCGCTCGACCTTATTCGCCATGATACCGCGCACGTGCTCGCTGAAGCGGTGCAGGAATTATTTCCGGGCACACAGGTGACGATCGGTCCGAATATCGAAAACGGTTTTTATTACGACTTCGCCCGCGAACAGCCTTTCAGCACTGAAGACTTTCCGAAGATCGAAGCGAAGATGAAAGAGATCATCCAGCGCGACACGCCGCTGGTGCGCGAAGTCTGGAACCGCGACGACGCGATCAAATTCTTCACCGCCAAGGGCGAGAAATATAAAGCCGAGCTGATCCGCGATCTGCCAGGCACGGAAACCATCACCGTCTACAGCCAGGGTGGTCCGCATGATTGGAAAGATTTGTGCCGCGGCCCGCATATGCCATCGACCGGCAAGATCGGCACTTCGTTTAAACTGCTGAAACTCGCTGGCGCTTATTGGCGCGGCGACAGCAACAACGCGATGCTGCAGCGTATTTACGGCACGGCATGGCGCGACGATAAGGAACTTAACGCTTACCTCACGATGATCGAGGAAGCGGAGAAGCGCGACCACCGCAAGATCGGCAAGGAACTCGATCTCTTCCATTTTCAGGACGAAGCCATCGGCAGCGTTTTCTGGCACAGCAAGGGCTGGACGATTTATCGTGCGCTGGAAAGCTATGTCCGCCGCCGCCTCGATAAAGCCGGCTACATCGAAGTTCATACACCGCAGCTGGTCGACAGCTCGATCTTCAAGGCCTCAGGCCATTGGGATTTGTACGGCGATAATATGTTCAAGCTTCAGCAGAAGCACAGCGAAGAGAAAGACAGCGACAAACCAGCAGAAGTGCAGTGGCTCGGCATCAAACCGATGAATTGCCCGCTTCACGTGCAGGTCTTCCGCCAGGGCATCAAGAGCTATCGCGAGTTGCCAATCCGTATGGCCGAGTTCGGCATGTGCCATCGCAATGAAGCGCATGGCGCCATGCATGGCCTGATCCGCGTTCGCCAGTTTGTGCAGGACGACGCCCATATCTTCTGCACCGAAGATCAAATTCAGGAAGAAAGCGTCAGCTTCTGCAAGCTGCTGCAATCCATGTATGCCGATCTCGGTTTCGAGGTTGCGCGCGTGCGCCTTGCTGACCGCCCCGCCAAGCGCGTTGGCTCCGACGAAAGTTGGGACAAGGCCGAGAAAGCACTGCATAGCGCGCTCAAGGCTGCCGGTCTCGAATATGACATCAACTCCGGCGACGGCGCGTTCTACGGCCCCAAGATCGAGTTTTATCTGAAAGATGCCATTGGCCGCGAATGGCAATGCGGTACGCTGCAGGTCGATTTCAATATGCCGGAACGCCTCGATGCCAATTACATCGGCGAAGATGGCCAGAAACATCGCCCGGTTATGCTGCATCGCGCAGTACTCGGCTCGATGCATCGCTTCATCGGCATTCTGATCGAACATTACATCGGCAAATTCCCGCTCTGGATGGCGCCTGTTCACGCCGTCGTTTGCACCATCACGAACGACGCCGATGGTTATGCGAAAGAAGTTCAGGACACATTGAGCAAAGCAGGTCTTCGCGTTCAGCTCGATGTGCGCCCGGAAAAGATCAACGCGAAGATTCGCGATCATTCTTTGCAGAAAGTTCCGCTCATCCTCGTCGTCGGCAAGAAAGAAGCGGAGCAAAAATCCGTTGCTCTCCGCCGCCTTGGTGGCGAAGCGCAGGAAATGATGAGCCTTGCGGATGCAGCCAAGAAGCTGGCCGCCGAAGCCCTGCCGCCGGATCTTCAAACCCGTTGATATCGCTCGGCAATTAAAGCCCGCATTGTGCCCAAGAAGCGCAATTTGCTATATTTCGCACGTATTTTTAACCGATTTTATTTGATGAAAAGCGGACTTAAGCCGTGACGATTTACGAAAATCAGCAAGCGTTCCGTGATCTGCTGCGCGACATTTGCCCGCGCGCGCCCGACCGTTCAGACGAACCTCATCCCGATCTGGCCCTCATCCACGATCTCGATGCGCCCCTTGAGCCACGCATCCTCATCCTTGTCGCCGCCGCCGAGAACAATCAGCGGAATTATTACGTCGCCGATCATGCTGTGTTGCGGGACATGATAATGTCAGAAAAAATCAGCCTCGAGACTTATGATATTGCGAAGAGCGCGCTCGATAGAATTGACCGCCGCCATGACGCCATTGCTTTTGCGGCAAAAAACTTAGACCTTTCCAAAATACTAAATGATTATGTGCCGCACGCACGCCGTCGTGATAAGATTTTCTCAAGCTGGGTGGTGGTCGAGCCGCCACCACTGATTACATTACCCAATGGCGATACGATGCCTTACTTGCCCGAATGGGGATTCAGCGAGGCGTCTGCGAAACTGACCGATCGTTTAAAGAAAGAAGACCCAACGCCGGCAGGACCTTACCATTCCGTTGGATCGTTTGAAGCCGTAGATGGGCCTTTGCCCCTCGATTTACTCTTCCATCCAATTCGCATTGATCGGAGCGGTAAGCCTATTCCGGATAACGCATCCTCACGCACCCTTTGAAGAGCAGCGCGGAATTACAAACCCATCTTCTTGAGCTTTTGTTTCTGGCGCCAGATCGAAACGGCGTTATACCCCAAGACAGAAGCTGCTTCATCGGTTGTCATACGT
>DASTLS010000227.1:0-13078 GCA_035714725.1 Alphaproteobacteria bacterium
AACATAGCCGTCATCGCGGCGGTTGAGAACATCCTCGAACATCGCATTGCAGATGATTTCGTCGGAAACATAGGAATGCCGCGTATGAATGGTCTGCGATAGCGTTTCATCCATGCCAGTGAGCGAAACGATGATTTCGGCCTCCCACTCCTCCAGCTTCTCCGGCGTAATGCCATAAAGCGGGCTGGTTTCGTCGATGAGATGCATGACCGTCCATGTCAGCTGCATCAAAGGCACAGAACTGCGCATGAGCTTCAGATCGTAAAAACGGCGGTTGCGGCGGCCTTCTTTGGTGATTTCATTCCGGAGCATCACAAGCTCGACTTTGGCGTTCACGATGCGATTACGTCGATCATTGGCAAGACGCAGCATGAGGTAAGATTTCTCATTCTCAATGCCGATGACGGCGACATCACTGAATGTCACGCGCGCAGTCGGCTGCGAAAATTTGGCGAAGACGAGGGCGGTCGTGACCGCGAAGTAGCAGAAGCCCCACAGAGCTTCGATTGCCACCATCATATTGACGAAGAAGGTCGTGGGTACCAAGCGACCGTAACCGATCGTCGCCATCGTCTGCACGCTGAAGAAGAACGCGTCCTGGAAAGAGCCCTTATGCGCGTTCTCGATGCCCGAGCTGTTGTAATAGAAGACCAACGCAAAACTGAGGTTGGAAATGAAGTAACAGAGCGCAATCAGGAAGATGAGATCGCCCCACGGCATCGCGAGCAACTCGACGTATAAATCGCTGAAACGGTTGTATTTTTGGCCGACGCGGATAACGCGCAGCCCCTGCCCCGAACGCGGAACAAGGCGTGGTCGGACTTTCTTAGGCGGAGGTGTCGGTTTTTCCGTTACCGGGGGCATCCCGTTAGGATGTCACAACTTTAAGAAGATGTCCTTCTTTATCGTGATGCATGACCATGGTCGTAGCACCCTGCCACTGGTTCACGTCTTTGAGGCTCGCGCTGTAAAGTTTCGCGATCTCATCCGGCGTGACCGAAGGCGGCGTGCGGCGGCGGCTCTTCTTGCCGAAGCGCAGCAGGTTGTAAAACGACCAACCGATATAGAGGAATTCCATAATCAGGATGACTTCAAAATACGAAACGATAGTGCTGATGATGCGCAAGCTGGTGTAACGCTCGGCATTATCAAAGCCGTTGAAAGTCCAACGGATAGCATCGCCCGTGAAGGTGAAGAAATCGCGCAAAAGATACAGATACAAAAGCCAGACGAAGATCGTCAGCAACACGTCGCGGACGCGGATGAGGATCGGGATGTCCCGGCTTCGGTCAATAATGTGACGATCTGGGCTCATCTGAAACCTCTATCAAGCGTATTCCACTGCGCGCGTTTGGCGCGGTGAGCAAAGAATGCCTTCGGCAAGCCGCCAAGCGTGGTGGCAAGCGACAGCATCCAGAAGAAGATCGGATACCAGATGGTCCAGCCCATGATGCGCAGCAGCTTGTGGTCGTATCGCGATTCAATCACGAGAGCCGTGAAGAATTGCAGCAAGCTAGCCGTGGCAAGCAAGAGACCCCAGAAAGCCGGCGGCCAAATCGTCGGAATGTTCAAATCCGGCGGCAGGGTCGCAAACTGGCTGATTGCCCAAAGAACAACCGAGAGAGCGAATGCGAGAGCCCAAACGGTGCTGAGGCAGAATTCGAGGACCAGCATCCAGATACGGATGTTGCGGAGGCGCCAGATGCGCGTGATGTTCTTGAAGAACACTTCGGCGCCGCCCTGAGCCCAACGCAGGCGCTGTTTCCAGAGGCCGGCCAGGGTTTCAGGCATAAGAATCCAGGCAAGAGCGTTCGGTTCATATTGGATCTGCCAATGGCGGATCTGCATGCTCCAGCTGATATCGATGTCTTCCGTGATCATGTTGAGATCCCAATAGCCGCAGTCATGCAACGCGCGGCGACGGAAAGCGGCGATAACGCCGGAAACGGTGAAGATCTGACCGTAAATACGCTGCGCGCGCTTGATGAGACCGATGATCGACGAGAATTCGCCAACCTGGATCTTGCCAAGAAGCGTAACGCGGGTACGGACGCGCGGATTGCCGGTGACGGCACCAACGCGTGGATTATCAACCATGGATTTGACGAGATAGGCGGTCGCATTCGGATGCAGCAAGCCGTCGCCGTCGATGCAAACAATATATTCGCCCTTGGCAGCCATAGCAGCCATGCGGAGAGCCATCGCCTTGCCTTGGTTTTCGGCAAAGTGAATAACGCGCAGACGCGGATGATCTTTGGTCAGGCTGTCGAGCAGAACACCGGTGTTATCGCTCGAACCGTCGTTGACGGCGATGATTTCATAGTCCGGGTAATTCTGGTTGCTGGCCGCTTCGACCGTTTCAGCGACGTTTTCACCTTCGTTGAAGCACGGGATGATGATGGTCGCGAAAGGCTGGCTCGACATCGTCGGCGTCTTTTCCGGACCGGGGCTCTTACGTTCCCAGTGGAAATAGAAGTAGATGCCGCCAATGATCCAGATGAAGGACATGAACAGCGGATAGAAGAAGATGAAGTCGAGCATAAAGCCGGTCGTCAACGCCATGAAGACGAGGAACAGAATGATCGACACGCCGAGAAGTTTACCAGTCATCGCTGCGCCGCCGTCGTTTGAAGTGAAAATGCATCATGAATAATTGTGGCCTTCGGCGTATCCGTAACGAAATCATCCGGGTAGTAACCAAAATTCACAGCGCCCTGCTCCGCGATCACGGCCACTTCGTCGGCCAGCATATCGGATGGAATTGCGCGTTCGTCTGACTTGCGCCAGTCAACAGCCTGAAGTTCGAAAACCGTACGCTGAAGGCCGTTCGGCTTCTGCGCAGCGGCTGCAACGAGGCTCTTGAGCCAATCCTTCGCATCGTCTTCGGCAATGCCTTCCATCTGCGGCATGGCTTCGACAGCGGCGTAGTCATAGGACTTGAGGATCTGCTCGTAATTCTGGCCGACCCACTGCTCGCTCTGCGGATTGAGCATGATGGAGGCATAGAGATTACGGGCCGTCTGGATGCTTGGGCGGATTGCGCGAACATGCTGAGCAATCTCGAGCGTGAATTCGGTAAGAGCGGCGGTCTTGAAATCAGTCCATTTCTGCATCGCCTTCGGGCTGGCGCGCAGGTCCTTGATCGAGGTCGGCAAACCGGCGTGAGCGTAGAATGCGAGCGCATCGGGGCTTGCGTCTTCGAAATCGGACAACATCGCGTCGTCATGGAACAGAACGCCATCGATTGGAGCGGCGCGGGCCATGTCTTCGTAAATCGCGAATACGTCGGCGCGAGCCTTCAGGTTGAACGGCGAAACGCGGCGGTAATTCTTGGCATCCGGATCATTGCGGCCGGTCGTGGACTTCCAGGCCAGAACCTGAGCTTCGTCCTTGATGTCGAACGCGAGAACCGGGAGCCAGCCATAAACCTTGACTTTGGCGCCCTTCTGCAAAGCTTCAACCGCCTGAGCAAACAGATCGGCGCGCATCGGCAGCTGTGACGTCTTGAAGTAAACCTGGCTGGCCAGCTCCGTACCTTCCGGGTCGGCGAAAGCCTGCAGGAATACGGTCGTGACATTCATCGAAGCGATACGAGCGACGAGAGCATCGAGATTGCGCTGCTGCTGTACCGGATCGGCGTCATACACGTAATCGAGATCGACTTGCACAACACGCATCGGCTGGATGTCGCCGGCGGTCATCGAAGACGCGCTCTTTGCAAACAGCAGAAAGGCAGTTGCGAGGCTGAAGAAAAGGCGGCGCATCATTTAGAACCGTCCCGTCAGGTCAAGTGACAGGCTGACATCGTTTTCCGGCACGCCGTCATACGACTGGCGACTGTAATTGACACCAGCGCCCATATCGAACGTGTTGTTCAGCTGAAGGCGCTGTTCATAGCGAGCGCGGAACGCGGCGCTTGTGCCGAAATTCTGCTGCCAGTAAACGCCCGGCTCAAGACGCAAGCTGTGGGTCCAGAGCGTGGAGTAATGCTGATAGAGCGTCTGGATGAAGCGCGGACCAACCAAAGCCATGAAGTCGCGGCTCGGATTGTAGTACGGGCGGTTTTCATCCTTGGTGTTCTGCGATTCACCGAGATCGACGAGAGCGTCGGTCGTGAAGTCAGGAACAGTGATGATGTTCTCAGCATAGCTCGCGTTCAAAGCGGTACGCGTGTTGCCGTCAGAGAACGGCTGCACGTCACCACCGAAGCGGAGCTCACGGCCTTCATTCTGGCGCCAGACAGCGTGAGCTGCGTATTCATCCGACGAGATGCCGGCATTCAAAGCACGCAGCGGCGTGTCGCGGGACATGATTTCTGCAGCACCTGCGACAGTCCAGTAATCATTGATCGAGTAGCTTGCGTCGCCAGCACCGCCGATACGGTCGCCGCCATTGAAGCGGTTCCATGTCGGGGAGATTTCAGCAACCCACGGGCCGTTACGATATTCCGCACCAACGGTCGCGCGGTTGTAACCGACGCTGCCTTCATGGTTCGGCTCGTTCTGGTGGCTGTAGAATTCGCCAATGAACGCGCGCCAGTTGTAACCGATTGGAGGCGTGTAATAAATCGTGTCGATGCCGTAGGCTTCGCCACCGGTGACAGGCTGGCTTGAGCCCATCGGACGGAACGCATAGCCGGCAGAAACGCGAACTTCAGACATATTGTGGACATCGAGGTCGCGCTGCGCACGCTGCACGCCCGAATTTTCAGGAACGCGCTGCGCGAGATCGTTGATCTTGGCGGTCGCTTCCGGGAACTGCTGCAATTGCAACATCGCCTCGGCTTCGCCGACTTCGGCGCTGACATACTTGCCGCCGTTGCTGCTGACAGCAGCTTGGTACTGCTGCAGACCCTGACGCGGCCAACCATGGGCCATGTACAGGTTGCCCAAAGCTTCATGGCTCTGCGGCGCATTCGGGTTCGCATTCACGAGCGGGAGGATATAGTTCTCAGACGCGCGGACCATGCCGGCATATTGGCGGCCTGAGCCGGCAACGAGCTGCGCGGTTTCTTCCTGACGCTTCACGAAATCCGGATTGCCCTGCCCTGCGAGGTTCGCCCAGTACGGACGATCATGCTGCAGGTCGTCGATGGTTGCGAATGCATTCTTGTAATCGTCACATTCGGCATAGGCGTAGAACAGCTGGCGGCGGACGTCGAAATTCTTCGGATCGCTCTGCAGCACTTGCAGGTACAGATCGCGCGCCTTTTCCGGTTCATGGAGATAGAGATACGCGTCAGCAACGGAGCTGAGAACGTACGGCGGAACAGTCACGCCCTGATTGACCAGGTCGTTATAGTTCGTGATGACTTCCTGCATGCGGAAGCGGTTGCGCAGCGCGATCAGCTGATCGAGACGAACGCGGATGATGTCGTTCTTGGCGTCAGGACCTTCCTTTGACCACTGAGCGATCAGATCGTTGCCCATCTTGATGGCGCGATCGGTCGTGTTGAAACGGTCGGATTCACCCGTCGCGTCAACCTGGCCCTTGCGGATCAGGTAAGCAACGACGTCGCCCTGGATGTGGCGATATTCGCTCTTCGGGAAAACGCCCGGATGAGCATCGGCAATGCGCATAGCACCTTCCGGATCGGCAGCGCGGTCTTTAGCGCGGATGATACCGCGGATAGCTTCGGGATTGTTCGGCGAAATGTTGTAAGCGGTTTCATAATAAGAAAGCGCACGATCGTTCTGGCCGTATTGGTCGGCAGCGTCGCCGGCGGCGATCAGAACTTCAGCGCGATTGCCATATTGCTGAACATTGCTGTCCGCAGTCTTCATGGCGGCATCCTGATAGCCGGCATCGGACAAGCTATAGATCAGGCCGGCAGCCATGGATTCGTCTTTAGGATTACGGGTCAGGCCACGCTCATAGATAAGACGGGCAGCGTCCGGATCCTTGATGCCGCGATAGGCATGGCCAACCGCAAGCAATACGAAGCCCGGCTGATCGGGGTCCTTCAGCGACTTATAGAGGTCGATAACCTGCTGGTCATGGCCGCCTTCCCAACCGAGAACGGCGAGATAGTCGCGGGTAATGCCGACATCCTGCGGATGCTGGTCATGCAATTTCTGGAGACGAACGACGGCAGCGTGCGTATCGCCGTTACGGGCTTCCGTTACGGCTTCGTTATGTTCGACCATCCAGCCCGGAGGAGCTGCGCCCTTTTGCGAAGCGACAGAACGGCCCGCACGATGGTGGCGTGATTTCGGTTGAGCTTGTTCGTCGGAAGCAGCATCGGCATTTACTGGAGCCGAAGGATGCGCAAGCTGCATCGGCTGGCTAGCAGCGGGAGCGCCGCTCGACGTAGAATTATCTTGCGGCTGAGGCGCCGTTGGCGACTGATTTGACCACTGAGCAAAGCCCGTAGCGCTGAAGAGCGCGATACCGGCACAGAGCGCTGCGAATAAAATTGTTCGCTGGAAAATCTTGGAGTGACGGAAGTGGGGCATACGTTTTTTCATCACGTGGTTTTTAGAAAAAGCAAATTTGACGCATATTAATTACTAAATCATTGAAAGGCCATACACCAATTATAAGGGCCCTATACGGTTTTGAGGTTTATTTATGGCCCTTTTTAACACTTTTTTAGGCCCCTCACAAAAAAGGCGGGGCCCAGGGGCCCCGCCTGATCTTGGTTAAACTGACTGCTTAATTATTAGGCGACCTTTGCCGTCAGCAGAACCGAGCGGATCTCGTAACGAGGAGCCGGACGATAGCTGATCGGGTTGGCCTGGCCGTTGGTCGAGCCGTTATTATCGCTGCTCGTACCACCTTGGCCGCTTGTGCCCTGGTTGCTGCTGTTGTTAGCGCCACCGCCTGCGGTGTCACCGAACGAACCGCTCGAAGCACCCGAACCAACCGTTTGACCGCCTGAACCAGTGTTCTGAACAGGGTTATCATGATCATTGTCATGATAGCTGTCGGTCGTGTTGCCGGTCGCATTGTCATGATTGTTGTCATGATAGCTGTCGGTCGTACCACCCGCGCTGTTGCTGCCGTTCACGCCGCCTTCGCCGACAATGCTGCCAGCTGTGCCAGAACCATTGACGCTCTGACCGCTAACCGTGGTCGGATTGTCGTGGTTGTTGTCATGATAGCTGTCAACTGTGCCGCCCGTGCTGCCACCAGCTGCTGCGCCGGTGCCTGAAGCATTGCCGTTGTCATGATTGTTATCATGGTTGTTGTCGTTACCAACGCTACCGCCTGCAGCAACATGATTGTTGCTGTCGGTCGTGATGTTGCCGGCGTTACCGCCAACCGAGCTTTGGCCGGTCGGATTGCTGCCAGCGTCACCCTTGCCGACAACGCTCTGGCCGCTTGCATTGCTGCCAGCGGTACCGCCGTTAACAGCGCTTTGGCCTGTAGCCGTAATTGGATTGCTGCCCGCATCACCGTTAACAGAGCTTTGGCCCGAAACAATTTGCTTGCCCGTGTTGCCATTTGTGCCTTGGTTGCTGCTGTTGTTAGCGCCACCGCCAGCCGAGTCACCGTAGCTGCCACTGATCGCGCCGTTATTGCCAACGCTAGCTGTGCCCGAACCGTTGTTCGTCACAACCGTACCGCCGTGAGCGCCATTACCGATCGCGCCACCAGCACCCGTGCTTTGAGCAGTGTTCTTAATGTCGTTCGAGCTCTGCTGAGCTTGATGCTGCTGCTGGGTCTGAGATTGATTGCTCGACGCTGTTGCCGAAACAACTGCACCGCCACCGTTCTGCGTAACCGTCGTGCCACCAACATTGGTGGTCGAGATCGGCTGAAGCTTGCCATTTTCAGCTGCGCGCGAATAAGCCGCAGAAGCGTTAGCAGCAATAATGTTAGCGCCGCCGGTCATGGCGTCGGTAGCTACACCACCAACAATAGCGAAACCCGATGGGCCCGAAGCCGTGAACGGAATGCAATCGTCAGCATTCTGTTCCTGATGTTGGATCGGAGCTGCAGCGCGAAGAGCTGCAAGATTCAGGCTCATGCGACCACCGCGAACGCTGATCTGGGTAGCCAGCGAAGCATCTGGATCGATCGGCTTAGCGGCAAGCGCTGTCGAATCTTCATGCTTAACAACGTGCGTATTAGTCGTGTGGATGCCAGGAACGATAATGCCGCCAGACTTGTGGTCGGCTTCGCAAACCGTGGCAACCGGAGTTTGATCTGCCGGCTGAGCAGCATTAGCGGCTTCCGTCGCAGCGCGAACGCGAGCAGCGCGATCAAGAGCGGCCTGAGCGGCAGCGCGATCAGCAGCAGCTTGAGCAGCAGCAGCTTCAGCAGCAGCGCGATCAGCAGCGGCTTTAGCTGCGAGATCAGCGGCCGAAGGACCGGCCGGGGCTGGCTTTGGAGCTGGCTTCGCAGCTGTATGATGATGATGCTGAACGTGGCAATTGCATGCCTCAGCTTGAGCTGTGGTGAAAGAAGCGCCAACAAGGGCGGAAGCACCGATCAGAACGCGTTTCAAAGTAGTCGAAGACATTGTTGCTCTCCAAAAGTTATTAAAAAAATCTGTGCGGCCTATCCGCGGCGAACGGGAAAGTAGACTGCCGCCAAACATGAAAGCAATAAAATAGTATGGTTAATTTCCATTTGGACCTCGCTTATGCGTTTTTTACTTAATAGATTGTCGCGAAAGCATTTATTACTAAAAGAAGTGTGGAAATGACGTTTACTTTTATGATACTTCAGCCCTCCGACGTTGGAATTTGCATTTAAGACTTTAAATTTTCTTGGAGGAATTATGCCCAAGTTTTTGTCTGCGCTTTTGAAGCGCTTCCCTGTTTTGGCTGCTCCTCTTGCTGCTCTCAGCGTCGGCGCTGTTGCGCATGCTGAAACTGCCGCTCCCGATGCCGCTACATTAAATGCAGGCGTTACCGGTCCTGTCGCCGCCAGCACAACGAGCGGAACTCAGGTACAAGCCCCGAATACCGTTGCGATCGCACATACCGCGCAAGTTTCTCAAACCACAGCCGTTGCCGCCGTAGATGCGAGCACAACTCAAAACAATCCTGGCGCCGTTGCAACTGCAGTCAACGCTCCCGCTTCGCAGCCTGAAGTCAATTTGCCCGAGAAAACAATCGCGCTAATCAACGGACCAGATCATGAAACGATGGTTGTTACGCAAGATATCTTCCCGAAATTGAAACTGCATAAAGGTGAAGTTGCACCGATCGTTATGCACTTCCGTTCTGACGTTCCTTCTCCTGAAATTGCCGCTAGCCATCGCTATGTCAGAGAAGCGACTTACACCCGCACGACAGATGGATCTGAGACAGTGGTGCTAGAGGCATTGAATGTTGCCGGCGCCAATACCGATACACATGCTGAAATCGACGTTCAGGCGAACGATGGCTCGTTGATGGTTGTAAATGCAACAACGAGCAGTTATGCGCCATTCATGACTCAATCGAACAGCGCCATCAACGCTCGTATCAATAATGATTCAGAAGCGATGGCCGGTTACATTCTTCAGACCGCACGCAATAAGGGTCACGTGCCGAAGATCAAACCGCCAAAACAACCGGTACATCTTCCTTTTGTTCTTCGTCTTGCAACAGCACCATTCCATATCGCCGCCAACGTCGCGATCGGCCTTGGCAATGTTGTGACATATCCTTTTAGAAACCACTCAGACGTGGTGCCGCTTGTTATTTCAGATAACAGCGTTTCATCGGTCTGGCTGGTCAATCAAAAACCCGATTTTCTCAACCCGACATCTGCAGCTGTGGTAAATCCTCCGACTCCTGCGGCGGCTGTAGTAGCGCCAGCACCTGTTGCTGCATCGTCTTCGGTCACGATTGCGAATGCCGGCACACTCGACACAAGCCGTCAGCCAGTACAAGTTGCCGTCAATCCGAACAACGTCACGATGAACGCACCCGTTCTTAATCAGGGCGCCGGCGTACCTCCCGCAGGAGGCAAAGGCACTCCTGCTAATGCTAGCCCGACGAATGACGCTCCTTTGTTCGCTGCAGGTCCTCTCGCACGTCAAACAGCTGGCCATCCGGGTTCTGCTGGTGTCGTTCGTCAAGCTGACAACACGCACAACACTGCTCTTGCTCGTGCGACAGGCAATCATACACGCACTCGTTTGGCATCTACTTCTACAACGACTGCTAAGAAGCCCAACCCGCAAACAACAGTTGCGTCAATCGCAGCTCCGGGCACCGGCACTTCAACGACAGCTCCTGCAGCTGGCAACTCATCTGCAAGCGCTCAGCAGACTGGCAAGGGCACGCCGGTCAATCAATCTGCAAACTTGCAGCCTGTCGGCAAGGGCGCAATAGCCGTAGTGGCCGCTGGCTCCAGTGCAAGAATTGCAGCAGATGCAACGACGGCAACCGTCGGCACTCCTCAGGCGTTCCCTACTCCGGATGAACAGCAAAAGAATGTCCTCGGACTTCTTGCTATTGCTGTCGCAACTATCGTAGCTGGTGCTGGATTGGCAAAATTGGGCGAATGGCAAGACACACAAAAGAAGAAGTGGGTCGCTCTCCCAACTGCTAATGACGACAATGAATCTGAAACACCGGATTATCGTTTCCCGCCGCTTGAGCCGGTTGCTGAGCCTGAAGTGCTGGCTGAAGTTGAACCTCAAGTCACATTTGAAGCTGCGCCTGAAATCGCAGTTCAGGAAGATCAACCTCTCGTCGTTATGCCTCACGGCGATCTCGGCGAGCCGCTTCGCATCGAAGAGTCAGCGAATGGTGGCATCACGCGTCATATGCCGTCTCCGATTGGTCATCTGGACTCTCGACCTGTCCTCGCTCCTGAAACAGTGAATCCTTTGGTCGCTATGTGGGTCGAAGCGCGCGATGCATTCAAGCGTGGTGATCGTGCTGCTGCGGCTGATGGCATTCTTCAGATAATGCAACTCGGTGGCGCAGACCAAGATATCAACGATACAAGCCCTCGCGGCATGTTCGCGCGTCTCGATATGGTCGAAAAAATCTCGAGAAAACTCGACAAGCTTTTCGCTGAGCCGACCCGTACCGCGGCAACCGACGCAAATGTGCAAAATGGCGGCAAAATTATTAATCTCGCCGAGCATAGAGTTGCCTGATTTTCAGGCTGCGGCCTGAAAGGCTTGTGCTAGTCTGACGGCATGTCGAATGCTGTTATTCTCGATCATCCTGAAGAGGACAGTGCGCCCGCGACGCTGAGCGTCGGCAAGGTGACGCTGTCTGCCTTCCGCAATTACGCCGACATGCAAATGAGCTTTGATGCCGCACCCGTCGTGCTGACGGGCGCCAACGGCAGCGGCAAAACCAATCTGCTCGAAGCCATCAGTCTCTTAGTGCCCGGTCGCGGCCTCCGTAAAGCCGCCATTCTCGATCTCCAAAACCAAAACGCCGCTCAGCCTTGGGCTGTGGCCTGCGATATCCGTACGCCCTTTGGCCCTATGACAATCGGCACAGGCCGCGATCCGCAGGAAGTCGATGGCGAGCGCCGCCTAGTACATATCGACGGCAAGAACGCGCGCAGCCAAAACATTCTTGCCGAACATGTCGCGATGGCATGGGTGACGCCGGATATGGATCGCATCTTAGCCGAGGGCCCGAGCGCACGCCGCAAATTACTTGATCGCCTTGCCTATAGTTTCGACCCAGCTCATAGCGGCCGCGTGCATCGTTACGAAAAAGCCATGCGTGAGAGATTACGTTTACTACGCGAAGGTATCGCCGATGCTGCGTGGCTAAACGCACTTGAAGATGAGATGGCACAAACGGGTGTCGCGATTGCTGCGGCACGACGCCACCTCATTCGCCAGCTTCGTACTGCTATCGCTGAAACCAGCAGCGCTTTTCCGCGCGCCGATCTCGCGCTCAAAGGCATGGCGGAAGAAGCTTTGGAAGATCAACCCGCCCTGCCCGTTGAAGATAAAATTCGTTCGGCTCTCGCCCGCGCACGTGGTGATGATGCGCAAAGCGGCACGACGTCACACGGCGTGCATCGTACCGATCTTGCCGTGCGTCATCGCGCGAAAGATTGTCCAGCTGACCTCTGCTCAACCGGCGAGCAGAAAGCACTCCTCATCGCTATCATGCTCGCTTACATGCGGACGTTGATGCAAACGCGGAGCATGGCACCCCTCTTTTTGCTCGATGATATCGCTGCTCACCTCGACGATATTCGCCGCGATGCGTTGTTCGAAGAAATCCTCGCGCTCGGCGTTCAGGCGTGGATAACCGGCACGGATGCCGAGCCTTTCATGAATTTCCTGCCACACGCCCAGCATGGCCTTGTGGAACAAGGGCTTTTGCGCTGGGCCTAAGCCTAGTATTCGTCGTGGCACTTCCTATATAGTACGGACGATCTCAACAAAAGGTGCGCCATGTTCATCCAGACCGAAGAAACGCCGAACCCGGCGACCATGAAATTCCTGCCCGGCCGCGAGGTCATGGTGCAAGGCACACTCGAGATTACCGATGCTAAAGGCGCAGAAGCCTCGCCGCTTGCAGAAAGCCTTTTCAAGGTCGAAGGCGTGAAAGGTGTTTTCCTCGCACGCGAATTTATCACTGTGACGAAGGCAGCGGATAAAGAATGGCAGACACTAAAGCCGTCGATCCTCTCCACGATCATGGATCACTTCACGCAAAACCGCCCTGTTCTTAAAGAAGGCACGGAGGCACCGGTTGCTGCGGCACCGACGGATGACAGCGAAGTTGTAAAACAAATTCGCGAAATCCTCGATATCAAAGTCCGCCCTGCTGTTGCGCAAGATGGCGGCGACATCACATTCCAAAGCTTTGAGGACGGCATTTTGTATTTGAACCTGAAAGGTTCATGCGCCGGTTGCCCAAGTTCGACCGCAACACTGAAAGCTGGCATTGAGAATATGATGAAACATTATATTCCGGAAGTTAAAGAAGTCCGCCAGATCCGCTGAGGAAATTCCATGAACATCGCCATTATCTGCGGCAGCCACCGCCAGAATTCGCAATCGCTTCGCATATCCAACTATCTTGCGACGCGCATTAAAACGCTCAGCGCATCGGCAAGCTCTGAAGTCCTTGCGCTCACCGGTAATCCGTTGCCGCTATGGGATGACGAAAACAACAGCTACACGACATCACCAAAGTTGCTGCCG
>DASTLS010000228.1:0-15996 GCA_035714725.1 Alphaproteobacteria bacterium
CCGGTGAGCGAAGCGCTGCCGCAAACAGCATCACGCTTCGGAGCTGCAGAGCACATAGCAGCTGCGCCGCCGTAAACGCCCGAGCAGGTCCAGTTCCACGGGCCATCGCCGGTAACAGCACTGGCATAACCTGCGGAGCAAAGATCGTTGGTCGGCATTTGGTCGGAGCCAACGCGAGTTGAAGAGCCGCACGCGCCGTCAGCCTTCTTGGGAGCTGTGCAAGCCGCTGCCGAGCCGCCATTGAAGCCAGAGCAAGCCCATGTCCATGGGCCGTTGCCGCTGACGCGGCTCGCAACACCATGGGCGCAGAGATTTGCGCCCGGCATATGATCGGTGCCGGCGCCATCGGATGTGCCGCATGTGCCGTCTTCAGCTGTCGGAGATGCCGCAACGCCAGAGACAATCGCAGCAGAGCTTGATGAGGATGAAGACGACGGAGGAGCAATAACTGCGTTTGCCGAAACCGGCGCTGCACAGCTGACGGTCATGCCGCCCTGGATGCCTTTGCAGGTCCAGCGCCACGGGCCCTCGCCGCTGACTTCGGAAACTTCACCGGCAGAGCAGAGATCGGCAATCGGGCGGGCGTTGGTCGCCATGCCGTTCGCAGAGCCGCAATTCGCATCCGTGCGAACATTCGGGATCATGGTTTGCGAGACAACGGATGGAGCGAGTGATCCGGCGGGCGGTGCCGGCGGCGGCAGAGCTGCCGTTGCCGGCATTGTCGTTTCAGCCGCAGCGTTGGTAAGCGCTTGCTGTTCGGCAGCAGTGTTGCTCAGACCCGTTGTAGCAGTGGCCGGCGGGTTGGGAGCGTAGCTTGCTGAAGCGCCCTCTTCCGGTGGCGCGCAAGAGTTAGCAATCCAAACATCCTGCAAGCTGCCTTCGGGGCATGTCGTGCGGGTTTCGCCCGTGATCTTGCCGTTGAAGTTGGACGGATAGCCGGCTTCGGCGCAAGTCTTGGTCCAGGATTGCGTGTGCTCTTCGCAACCGTTCATCGTTTTCGCGCCGGTCGTGGTGGCTGCGGCAGTTGCCGTCGTCGCCATCGGCGCAGGTACAGTTTCAGGCGCATAGCTTGGAGCTGCAACGCTCTGCACGCCACTGACAGTTGTCTTGGGAGCAGCTGTCGAAATGACGGCACCCGTTGCCAGATTCTTTGGCGCTTGGCCCGGCTCAAATACAACACCGGGTGCGGTGGAAACATTCACCGGCGTCGTTGAAACAGATGCTGCAGCCGAAAGCGGTTGCCCTGCAACGCCACCTGCGCCCTGCATTTGCGGAGCTTTAAGGCGTGTCGGCGTGTTGGTATCGCCCTGCTGCAAGACCGTCTTCATGCCTTGCATCAGCATGATGTTTTGCGAGCTTGCGCCAGAGGTCGGCGCCAGCAGCGGCGTAGTCGGTGAAGTTGCCGTAACGGTGCCACCAACAACAGGCGGCAGTAACGCGGGTTTCTGTTTCGGATGCGCGGCCAGCACATCCTCGAGCGTCAACTGGCCGGCTTTAACCGGCGAGCTGTAGCGATCATATTGCGGCGGAACGTCGGACGGGATCGCCTGATTGGTGTAAGTTTGAACGGTGCCGTCTTGCGCGATCGCATGCTGTCCGTAGGCAAAAAAGCCAACAGCCAGCAGGGATATAATCGCGAACCATTTTACTTTTGGAGAAGGCAAGAAGGGCATGGGCCGGGGACGCTCAACTCGAATCGTTAGTCCATATGTTCTACTTGCATCGAGGATGCTAGTCGATAGCAATCAAGGGGATGAGGGCAGATTCGTTAAAAAATTGGCCCCAAAACCACTATCCGCGGCACATGAAAATAATACGCCGGTAAGGTTTATGGTATAAATTAAGCCGATTTCCTAAGCATCGATTTAGAAACGAATTTGTAGCATTGGATTGTATGACAACTTTATCACTCCCTCTCTATTGTTTTGGCCCGCTTAGCAACGGCTCGGATGTTCGCATCACGCAACTTCCGGCTGGGGCATCACTTGATAGCCCGGAAGCAAGGGCAACCTATCAGTTCGGGTATGAGACATGGAGGGTTATGGAATTGGGTGTCACAGATCCCTTCATTGCCTTCTATCCCATCGATAAAGAAAAAAACAAATGGGCCTTTTCGCGCTTTACCTTCGTCGGTCGCGACCCCGCGAAACAACTCGGATCAATGGGCGATGTTTTCGCAGCTTGGACAGTTATTCTTACCCGCGATCAACTGGACCAAATTAATTGGGATACAGTCCCGTTAGTTCATAACCTGCCCGGCTATTATCAACGCGAAAAAGGAGTCATCGCTCCGCTAAGCATAGATTATCCGCAAAACATCAAAGGTCAGGCCGAGCATATTGCCAGTTTTAACTCCACGAACGCTCTTGCTTCCGCAGAGAATGTAAAAGCAGAAATTTTGATGACGGAAACAAGCCGCCTCAACGGTATTGGCGCACTGATTGGGCTTTTGCACCAATTACCTGTCGAAAAACGCAGAGACGTCAGCTATTGCAGCGATAGCCGCATGGAAATGATACGTGGCGATGGCACAATGCAATTTGACTTGGTCTGCGGCAAAAATCTTGGTGCCATACAACGCAGACCTGAACGCGCGCAAATTACAATCGACAAAACTGATGGCCGATACGTTACGAGCCTTATACAAGCGGCGGCTAAGGAAGTGGTGGTGCCGGAGAAGCCTGTTGAGATTTCGGCACCCCAACCGGAACCACGTCAATCTTTCTGGGATCGCCTCACCGGCAACAACCGCAACAAGTTTGATCGCAAGCCTTAAGCCTGGCGAAGAAGTTCAACAAGCGTATCGTTGATGGCGCTGTTGGCAGCGATCAGGCTGCCGGTGCCCATAATGCTGTTTTGGGCCACAAACGGGCTGACAAAGCCCCCTGCTTCCTTCACCAGCAGTATGCCAGCGGCGATATCCCAGGGCTTCAGGTTCAATTCCCAAAAGCCGTCGTAACGGCCTGCAGCAACATAAGCCAAATCCAGAGATGCGGCACCAAAACGCCTTATACCCGAAACCTTTGGCATCACAGCCTCAAGCTGTTTCGCAAAGCGGGGGTTATTGTCCATGATTCCCTTGAACGGGATACCGGTCGCAATCAGGCAATCGGCCAGATCGCCGCGCGCCGAAACGCGGAGGCGACGGTTATTGTTGTAGGCGCCAAGGCCCTTCTCGCTCCAGAACATCTCGTTCTTGATCGGATCGAGAACGAGCGCGGCGATCACTTCGCCTTCGCGTTCGGCGGCAATCGAGATTGCCCAGTGGCCAATGCCATGCAGAAAGTTTGTCGTGCCGTCGAGCGGATCGACAATCCAGCGTTCGGTCTTCGATGATGTGTCGGCGGCGTTATCCGCCTCCTCCATCAGGAAGCCGAAAGTCGGGCGTGCCTTGCCGAGTTCTTCGCGGAGAATTTTCTGCGCCTGAATATCGGCGCTGCTGACGAAATCCGCAGGCCCCTTGCGCGAGACCTGAAGGTTTTCGACTTCGCCGAAATCTTTCCTGAGGCTTTTGGCGGCTTTATCGGCAGCCTTGACCATCACATTAATAAGAGCAGAACGGACGGCCATAGCTGTGACTTAATCGCGCGCGCGTTCGACGTAAGAACCGTCGGACGTATTGACGACGATGCGCGTGCCGGTACCGATGAATGGCGGCACCATGACGCGTGCGCCGTTCGAAACCTTCGCTGGCTTGTAGGACGACGAAGCGGTCTGGCCCTTCACGACCGGATCGGCTTCCGTGATTTCGAGAATGACAGTCGCCGGCAGTTCGACCGAGAGCGCCTTGTTCTCGAATGTCTTCACGATGCAGACCATGCCTTCCTGCAGGAAGATCACCGGGTCGCCGATGACATCTTTCGGCACGATCAGCTGTTCGAACGTCGTCTGGTCCATAAAGGTGTAATCGTCTTCGGAAGCGAAGAGGAATTGCATTTCGTGGTCATGCAGCTGCACGCGCTCGATGGTTTCCTGCGTGCGGAAGCGAACGTTGGTTTTGACGCCGGTGCGGACATCGCGCATTTCGACCTGAACGACCGCGGCACCCTTGCCCGGGATCATGATTTCGCTCTTCAGGACGGCCCACAGCTTGCCGTTGTAATCGACAACATGGCCCTTGCGGATGGTATTTGCATCGACTTGCATAGGATTCTCGCAGCAAAATAAGGTTTCGGCGGTTTTTGGCCGCACGAGGAGGCGTTCTTTTCGGTTGTTTCCGGTGCTTTGTCAACTTGGCTTACTTGCGAGCTTTTCCGGTTTGGTAAAGAGAATCTTCACCATCTTTATTACCCGCACCGGGTAAGTAGCTGTCTTTAAACACGAAAAGTAAATCGTCGCTTCGGCGAAGGTCTTTCGTCTGGTATTCTTCCCACATACCAAGACGACGATTTAACCGAAGGCATTAGGAGACCCGAATTATGGTGCAGGAAGTAAGACGCATAATGCTGACCCCGGACGAGCTGCTGGCTGCTTTTGAAAGCCACCGCCGCGCGACCCCCGGCTTTATGCCTCAGGGTACCCTGCTCGACTGCGTGCCGACGGCCAACAACGCCATTCTGGTCACGATGCAGATGCCGCCCGGCAGCGGCCAGACAAAGGGCGAATTTCTTTATAAAAACGACGATGCCGTAAAGCCGCTGATCCGCTTCTGCCTCGAGCACGGCATCATGCTTCCTCGTGACGGCCAAAAAACGCTCTATATCAAAGACGGCGTTGCTTCGCTCTATGTCGTGCTGAATGTCACGATCGATGTGTCGGAACATCTGCCGCAACAGCGCGCCGACCGTTCGCATCCCTTCATGCCGGCGGATATCGCTATCCAGCCCACAGCAGCGCGTTAGTTTTTCATCTCTTCGACATGGCCTTTGATGCGGCTTGCGAGCGAGGCTTGCAGGAACATGTCGATATCGCCATCTAGCACCGCTTGCGATTGGCTCGTCTCGGCGCCGGTGCGGGCATCTTTCACCATCTGATAAGGCTGCAGAACGTAAGAGCGGATCTGGTGGCCCCAGCCGATTTCCGATTTCTGCGCTTCGATATCAGCCGCTGCCGCTTCGCGCTTCTTTAATTCCATTTCGTAGAGTTTGGCGCGGAGCATCTCCACCGCCTTGGCGCGGTTTTTATGCTGCGAGCGTTCCTGCTGGCACGCGACGATGATACCGCTTGGAATATGCGTGAAGCGCACTGCGCTTTCCGTCTTATTGACGTGCTGACCGCCAGCACCTGAGGCGCGGTAGGTATCAACCTTCAAATCCGCTTCCTTGATTTCAATCGGTATCGAGTCATCGACCACAGGTGTAATCGAGGCACTCGCGAAACTCGTATGGCGGCGGGCATTGGAATCGTAAGGGCTGATGCGCACCAAACGATGCACGCCGGATTCCGTCTTCAGCCAGCCGTAAGCGTTCGGCCCTGAAATCTGAATGGTCGTCGATTTGATGCCCGCTTCTTCACCGCGGGATTCATCGAGCAGCTCGACTTTATATCCATGCTGTTCGGCCCAACGCACATACATGCGCAAAAGCATCGAGGCCCAATCCTGCGCTTCCGTGCCGCCGGCACCTGCATTCACTTCGAGATAACAATCGTTGCCGTCCGCTTCGCCCGACAACAAGCTTTCCAGCTCGCGCTGCTCGGCGAGTTTCTTGAGATTGAAGATGTTGTTTTCAGCTTCGGTGACGAGGCTGGTATCGCCCTCGGCTTCCGCCATGCCGATCATCTCGACATTATCTTTCACGCCGCTTTCGAGCTCGCGATAGCCGCGGATAGCCTGATCGAGCTTCGTTCGCTCGCGCATGATACCTTGGGCTTTATTCGGGTTGTTCCAGAGATCGGGATCTTCGGCGAGCGCGTTCAGCTCATCGAGGCGGGCAAGCGATTTCTCGAGGTCAAAGATGCCTCCTCAGCAAATCCATCGATTTCTCGATAGCTGCTATCGCGCTGTTAATTTCGGCTCGCATGATATCTCCTTAATTCTCCCCATCACTTAGTGAGTATACCAAATAAGTCAAGAACTGCTGATTTAGCCTGCTTGATATGCAAGGCTACAAAATGCTATTTAGACCAATATTCACAGTCTCATTTGATTTTTCAGGAAGTAATTTTATGGCCAGCTATCCAGACGACGATAACGAAGACATTCATTTTACTCTGCACGAACGTGCCATCCACTATCAGAGCAAACAATCAAACTTGGATAATTGGGTTCATTACGGACATGACCTTATTCCCAGCCATCTTGGGGAAATTGGAAAAGTCATGCCAGTTCACGCAATCGAAATTGCTCTGGCGCTGGTTCATAACATTCAAAATTATTTTATCGTTTATCACGGCATCTTGCCTTTCGTTAACGAAATACCAGACGACAATATTGATCTTCTGCGCGAAACAGCTGCATGCATTGCTGGCCGAGGCATAGCTTCATGGGCCGACGGCCTTGATGACATACCAGAATCTAGCTTTGGCTCAGTGAAAGCACTCGGAATATTATTCAAAAAACTTGCAAGATCGGGATATGCCGATGAGGTCCGCGAACTAGCGGACAGAGTCATCGCTCGCTTTCCAGAAGATGGGGATAGAGACTGCTTAGAACCGATTGTGCCATATTCAAGTCAGGCACAGAGACCGAAAGCACCAAATCCGGATCCAGATCCAGCTTAAAGCAACGCAGCCTGCTTGGGGTTGTGTTTAAATGTCGGTGATTTTCGCTCCGGAAGCCCAGCGCGATTTAGGACTTTCGCGCGTAGTGCTTTCTTCCTCTGACGCTTGCGGTACTTTTTCACAATGCCGACAGCCCAGGCACGGGTTACATCAAACACCACCCGCTTGCCTTTAGGGCGCACCGCCACATAGGACACCCCGAGCGGTCGCCGAAATACGAAACAAAGCTGCAAGCGTGATGGCACTTCAAAAGTGCGTTCCTCACCATTCACGCTTGTGTAGTGTAATTTTTGCAGAGGCCCATACGGCCGCCAGCATCTTTCATTCATCTGATCGCGTTGCTTGTGAGACTTAATTGATTTACACAGCTGCTCGCCCGCATCCGCAAAAAGTTCGCCGCTCTGGGCGACAGGCGGCGGCAATGTTGCTACATCGCGTTTAGGCCGATAAAAACCAAAAAGGAGCGCCTGCATGTAGGGCCTTAGCCACGGATATTCCGCAAGCCCCTGGATACCATCGACCTTGCCTGCTCCGATCCGATTAAGGCGGCTTTGATCTTCGCGCGAAATTTGCTTCTGCTTTGTCACAGGCTGTATCAAGCAGCGGAGAATTTCTTGCAAAGCTTCCGCCATCACAGGCTCGGCAACAATTATGCGGTTCTTTTGTCGTTCACGCTTCGCCGTATTGCGCCCAACCGGATAGGCATAACGTGGATCGTTCAGAAAAGAATAGGGACAATCTTTTAGCGCTTTGTTGCGTGGATGTTTAAATCCGACGACAGCCCTCGCAAGAAATTCCGTACCTTCGGGCTTTTTCTCAGGCGGTTGGCTTTCAAGATGTACACCCTGCGTACCTTTGGCATCCTGCAATTCCATAACGCATTTGCAGTGAGGACAATAAGGTTTGACGGTCCAGAGTTTGGCATCGATGCCCTGCAGCGCCACAAACTCTCGCGCACCCAGCCATACGACCTCATCGGCCTTATCAGGCGGAAAACCATAGCTTGCTTCGCGCATAACGATTACCCGGCAGTGGGACGTATCTTGGGACCTTGTCTTCGAAGAAATTGAGCGCCGGAGGAAATATCGCGACGAGGCGGAGCCGAGCGGCGAGGCAGATCTAAAAGCAATTCCCCCTGCACGGTAGCCGTTGCAGGCGGCGCAAGTTTTGCATCGTGGGCTGAATAAAACTTGATCACACGACGGATGCCCTTTGCATGTTTGTGCAATTTGTGAAGGTCTGCGAGATAAGGGCGTTCGGCTAATTCTTTCTTCGATACCTTGCGGCGTCGAGGCAATTGGGCTTCGAGCGGCGGCCACACTCTCTTCTGTTCGTTGACGAGCGTGGCAAAGAAACGCACGAAACGGCTTTCTATACTGACGGATGCAAGAGCTGAAAGTGTCTTGGTCAACATTTTCAGGAAACGTTCGCGATCTTCTTCTTTGACTTTGCCGGTCACGATATAATCGGCAATCCGCGTTGCCTTCTCCCCCTTTATGTACAGCCGGTAGGTGGGAAGCGCGGCGTCATCGACTCTGTCGAAATTAACTTCAACCTTTGCCTTGGGTCCGTGCCGCATGATCTGGACCATCTGCTGCATCCAACCGAAGGCTTGTGGATTTCCATCGCGGCAACGGCGCAACTCGGATTGGATTTCATATAGCTCGTCCGCAGCGACTGGCGAGAGCGTATCGAAGTTTTCATTGTTGAGCGCGCTCACCGCTTTCATAAAACCATTGATGCGGTGAGAAAGAACGCGAATACGATTGACCGATTTCTTGCCCCACTTGGCGCGAATAGCGATGACTTGCGAAGCATCGTGAATATAGTCGGCGCTGAGCCCGTGATTATAAACCTTGAGCTTCCAGTGCATGTCGCCAGCGGGCGTGATGCTCCCGACAAAATCCTTACCGAAAAGATGCTGCGCGACATGTCCGTCTGCTTCCGCAAGCTTATCTTTGCGAGTAAGCTTCCACGGAAAACCGTACGCATATTTATTCTCGGTCGCAGGTTGAGCGGTCACGGAATCCGGAACAACTTCGGTCGGGCCGAATAGTTCTCCGGAGACGGATCGAGTATCCATTTTCATAAAAAATCTCAGCAAAAATGCGCAGTTATTTATCCTAAAAATCCCGAAGGATAAATAGTTGCCTGCACATTTAGCTAAGTCGCTGAGAACGCGAGACGAATATTAGAGTTAATAAAGGCCGCCGGTCCCTGCTCCCGCCGCCGATGAAGGCGCGGGCGGTGCATCGACATTTTTAGCCGCTGCCGGCGGAGGTGAATTGTCCTGCTCGGTCGTGCCGCCACCATCTTGATTGACGGTGCCGCCACCGTTCGGATTCATCACGGCATCCGCGCCATTTGCAGCTGCGCCGGTCACGCTACCATCGAGGACAGGTCGTGCGCCGCCTTCCTGCGGCTCGGTGCCGGGAACATAAGCTTCCCAGATCGCGTTCTTATCGCCCATGCCCGCGAGCGATCCTGTTTCAGCATCGATGCGTACCATGCGGAGGCCTTGAGGCACGCGGAACGGAACAACAGGCTGGCCTTTGATTTCTTCAGTGATGAATTCCTTGAAGATCGGCACGGCAACCGACGCACCCGTTTCATGCGAGCCGAGCGGCTTCGGATCATCGAAACCAGCATAGACGCCGCAAACGAGATCGGGCGTGAAGCCGATGAACCATGCATCCTTGCTTTCATTCGTCGTGCCGGTTTTGCCAGCGAGTGGCACAGGAACATCTTTTAGCTTCACCGCCGTGCCGCGTTGCACGACGCCGGTCATGATCGAGACCATCTGATAGGCCGTGCGCGGATCTTCTACCTGCTCACGCGTGTCGGGAACTTCGGGCGGCGACATTTCCTGCGTCCAACCTGGATCCTGGCAACCGACGCAATCGCGCTTGTCCGCTCTCCAGATTGTTTTGCCGTCACGATCCTGCACGCGGTCAACGAGGCTTGGCGTGATGCGCTTGCCGCCATTCACGATCATGCCGTAAGCAGTGACAAGACGCAGTGGCGTGGTTTCTTTTGCGCCGAGAGCGAATGAAAGAAGTTCAGGCATATCATCGGCGATGCCGAATTTCTTCGCATACTCGACGACGCTTTGCATGCCAATCGCGTTTGCGAGACGCACGGTCATGACGTTGCGCGACTTCTCGATACCGACGCGAAGTGGCGTCGGGCCATAAAATTCCTGGCTGTAATTTTCCGGATGCCACAGCGGCAGGCCGGGGCCCTGGAAATATTCGAACGGCGCATCGAGGATGAGGCTCGACGGCGTGAAGCCCTTATCAAGCGCATCCATGTAGACGAACGGCTTGAAAGCAGAGCCCGGCTGACGGAGCGCTTGGGTCGCACGATTGAACTGGCTGATATGCGCGCTGAAACCGCCATTCATCGCATAAACACGACCGGTATGCGGATCGAGAACGACAATCGCGCCCTGCACCACCGGCACCTGACGCAATGTGAATGTCTGCTCAGAGTAAGCTTTGCCGTCTGAGTTCTGCTTCACTTCTTCGACCATGATCACATCGCCGGTCGCGAGCACATCGGATGGTTTGTGAATGGCAGGGCCGAATTGATCATTCGCCAATTCCTGACGCGCCCAACTTAATTCACTCCACGGAATGTGTGCCTTCTTGCCATCGGCAAAACCGATCTGCGCATCGGCAGAGCTAACGCCAAGCACAACTGCCAGCGGCCATTCTTCACCACCGGGCGGTTGCAACACTTTGTGCAATTGCTTCTGCCAATCTGAGAGGCTTGAGAAATGCGTGACAGCACCGCGCCAGCCGCGCTCACGACGATCAAAGCTGATGAGGCCGTTACGCAACGCTTTTGTGGCAATCGCCTGCATGCGCGGATCGAGGCTGGTCTTAACGGCAAGACCACCTTCCAAAACTTCATCTTCGCCGAATTGCGCGACAAGCTGGCGGCGCACTTCTTCGGAGAAATAATCGGCTGAGATTGTTTCCGCATCGTCGCGCGAATGCATCATCAGCGGTTCTTGCTGCGCGAGCTTCGCTTCGTCTTCCGATATGCGGCCCGTATCGGCCATGCGCTCGATCACCCAATTGCGGCGCGCGACAGCAGCATCGTGATCGCGCACAGGATTATAGCTGTTCGGCGCTTTAGGAAGCGCTGCAAGATAAGCGGCTTCCGAAACTGATAATTCATCGAGCGATTTGTTGAAGTAGTTCAGCGCCGCGGCGGCAACGCCATAGGAGCGATTGCCGAGAAAAATTTCGTTCAGATAAATTTCAAGAATACGATCCTTCGTCAGCACTTTCTCAAGGCGTGTGGCGAGAATGGCCTCACGCACTTTGCGCGCGACGGAAACTTCATTTGTCAGCAGCATGTTCTTTGCGACCTGCTGCGTGATGGTCGATGCGCCCATCGGGCGGCGATCACGGCCAAGATTTTCGAGGTTCACAAAAATCGCGCGCGCGATGCCGGAATAATCGACGCCGTTATGCTGATAAAAATCCTGATCTTCGGCAGAGAGAAACGCATCGATGACGCGCTTAGGTATCGCGTTGATCGGAACGAAGATGCGCTGCTCGGCGGCAATCGTCGCCATCATGCGACCGTCGTCGGCATAGAGGCGGCTCAGCGTCGGCGGCTGATAGTCCTTCAGATATGTGTAGTCCGGCAGGTCTTTGCTGTAGTGATCGAATATCAAGACAAGCGCAACAGCGCCTACCCCAAGCATGAGGAGACCGAAAGAGAGCAAGGCGGAGAGAAGACGCATCGAGGTTCGAATCCGAGTGGACAGACAAAATGATTAGCTGTTCGGCGGGGATTTGTAAAAGAGTTCGCGCACGCCCTTACCTAAAAAAGGTCGCCATCTTTCTGTGGACAAGCCACGCAGCAATGTTAGTGTCGCCGCCTTTTTCAACGTCAAGACATTAGGAACAGTAAAGATGGTTAGCACATATAAGCGCATTATTTTAGGAACTCTTGCAGCGGCCTCCCTCGCCGCTTGCGGACGAAACATCACTCAAAGCGCAGTTAGCGATAGCGACCTCGCTCGCGCGCAAGAGGCTGCTTCCCAAGCCTTCGGCGAGCAACAAGATACCTCGACAACAGGTCCGCTTGAGATTGACGACGCGACCGCTACTCGATTGAAAAATTGCCTTACTAAAACAGGCTATCCAATTATGAGTGCCCCTGATTATACCGGGTGGGACGATTTCCGCCCGGGATACGCCCAATTGATGATCTCACGGCCCCCGCATTCCGCGATCTTCATCTATGAAATCGACGCTTCAGGCAAAGGCACGATAAAGCCCAGCGCTGACGCAGATGTATTTATGGCGGAGAACAATCTTGCTCTTCCTCCAAAAAAGGCTGTCTACAAATGCCTGCTGCCGCAACGTGCGCCAGGCTAACCGACTGTTAAGTCGTCTGTTTTAATCCAGTTGCCCTTTTAAGGTGTTTCAGCATATGATCGGCCCCAAGAACTGGCGCCGCTGATCGTGAGATAGTCTCCGATATGCGATAACGTCATGGGAACAATGGGTTATCAGCCCCTTTCTGTTTTCAGGATAGCGCCGGTGAAATGAAGATCGCGCCGCAGGCTCTAACCCCTCGTTGAGGACAGCCGCAGGCCGCGAACACTATAACGACTAACGAATTTGCCGGATTTTGGCGCCAGACAGGTTATCCCCCTTTCAGGCGACGCCCCGGCGGGAGAGAATTAAATGACGAAGCGTATGCTTGTGGATGCGACGCATCCGGAAGAAACCCGTGTAGCAATTGTCGACGGGAATTGGCTCAGCGATTTCGATTTCGAACGCGCCAGCAAGAAACAACTCAAAGGTAACATCTACCTCGCGAAGGTTATTCGCATCGAACCGTCCCTTCAGGCCGCGTTCGTGGAATATGGCGGCAACCGTCATGGCTTCCTGCCCTTCAGCGAAATCCACCCTGATTATTTCCGCATTCCGATGGCCGACCGTCCGCACGACGCACCGCCGGATGAAGACGAACAGGATGAAGGCGAAGACAGCTCCGAACAGATCGATATCGACGTCGCCGCCCATGCCGAAGACGCTCACGATCATCATCACGATCACGACCACCATGATCATGAACACCACGACCATCATGAGCATGTAGCAGCAGCCCCCCAAGAATTTCAGGGCGATGCTCCGGCTCCGGTAACTGAAGCTGCACCTTCTTACGAAGCAGCCTCAGCCCCCTATTCTGCTGAAGCCGCACCGCCGGCATCCGAATTTGCACCGGAAGCGGCACAGGATCTCGGCCTCATCACTGATTTCGGCAACGCCGTTGTCGGTGAAGCGATGGTTGTTTCAGCACCAACACCCGTCGATGTCATCGGCGGTGAAAACATCGAAGAAGAGCGCCCACGCCGTCAGCGCATGCCGCGCTACAAGATTCAGGAAGTCGTCAAGCGCCGCCAGGTAATGCTCATCCAGGTAGTGAAGGAAGAACGCGGCAATAAAGGCGCTGCACTCACGACTTTCCTCTCGCTCGCAGGTCGTTATTGCGTCCTGATGCCGAACACCGATCATGGTGGCGGCGTTTCACGCAAGATCACCAGCCACCAAGATCGTCGCCGCATGAAGGAAATTCTCGATCAGCTCGAGATTCCGGAAGGCATGGCCGTCATTTTGCGCACCGCAGGCATGGAACAGGAAGTCGCCGAAATTCAGCGCGACCTCGAATATCTTCTCCGCCTCTGGAACAACATTCGCGAAGAAACGCTGCAATCCAGCGCGCCGACGCTGATTTACGAAGAAGCCAATCTCATCAAGCGTTCGATGCGCGATATGTACGCGCCGGACATCAATGAAATCCTGGTCTCGGGCACACGCGGCCATCAAGTCTGTATCGACTTCATGCGCACGATCATGCCGGACCAACTCGAGAAGGTGAAACTGTACGAAGACAGCGTACCGCTCTTTTTCCGCTATAACGTCGAGAAGCAGATCGATGCGCTTTACAGCCAGACGGTTCAGCTTCGGTCCGGCGGGTATATCGTCATCAATCCGACTGAAGCTCTCGTATCAATCGACGTGAACTCCGGTCGCGCCACGCGCGAACGCCACATCGAAGGCACTGCGCTTAAAACCAATCTTGAAGCCGCGGAAGAAATCGCGAGACAGTTACGTTTGCGCGATCTCGCCGGCCTCGTCGTTATCGACTTCATCGATATGGAAGACGGGCGCAACAATGCCGCTGTCGAACGTCGCGTGAAAGACGCGATGCGCGCCGACCGCGCACGCCTCCAGATCGGCCGTATTTCGCCGTTTGGTTTGCTCGAACTTTCCCGTCAACGTCTCCATCCGAGCCTGATGGAAATCAATTTCGAGAAATGCCCGCATTGCGATGGCGTCGGCCTCATCCGTTCGGTCGACTCTGCCGCGATCTCCATTCTCCGCACCATCGAGGAAGAAGGCATCCGTCAAGGCGCCGTTGAACTCGTCCTGCATCTGCCATCGAAGGTTGCGCTTTACCTGCTCAACCAGAAGCGCAGCGCATTGAGCGAAATTGAACAACGCTACAACCTCACCGTTCTGTTGCATGGCGATGAAAATCTGGTGCCGCCGGACTACAAGCTTGAACGCGTCAAGCCAGGTGGCGAGCGCGTGCAGGTTGCTGCCGTCAACGCCGATCAGTTGGCCAACGACCTTCCCACCGCGCCAGCTTTTGTGCCGCCGTCGGATGACGCAGGCCGTGAAGGTGGAGAAAATCAGGGCCGCGAAAATGGCGGACGCCGTGGCCGTGGCCGCTATGGTCGTGGTCGTGACCGCGGAGATCGTGGTGAACGCAGCGACCGTAATGATCGCGGTGATCGTAATCGCAATAACAATCAGCAGCATAATAACGCCCCTCGCCCAGAGCATCCTCAAGGTGACGAGACCCGCGGCAATGAAGCGCAAGTTGCCGGCGACGAAAGCAACGATAATGTTGGTAACGTCGAAGGCGCGCATATGGGCACGCATGACCCGAATGCACCGCACGATCCGAACCGCGAAGGTCAACGTCGTGGACGTCGTCGCGGACGCCGTGGTGGCCGTGGCCGCCGCAACAATGGTGAAAATCGTAACAATAATGGTGAGCGCACCAATAACAACGGCGGCGAGCGCAATCATGATCGCAACAATCGCCCGCGCCGTGATCATCACCAGAACAATGGCAATGTCGGCAATCAGACGCCACAGTCTGCGTCTTCAATCCCGACCAGCATTCATGATATCGACACGACACCACGCGAAGACCGCAACTATGCGCCGTCGCAGTCGCGCCAATCTTCACCACCGCCCTACGAAGTTGTCGAGGAAGCATCCTCCGACCGCCCGAAAGGCGGCTGGTGGCGCAAACTGACAGGCCAGTAAGAGACGTTCCCATCCACGCTTGAGGGGAGTGACGCCGCTGTTGAACTTCATCCGCAAAGCGGGACTTCTCCTCGCCCTGCTCTCACTTTTTGTGCCGACGACATATGATGTCGTTCGCGCGCAAGAAGCAGGCGGTGCACCGCCTGAGTTCATTCGCGACGCCGAGATCGAACAATATCTCCATACTCTGGCCAATCCGATCTATCACGCCGCCGATATCGATGCCGACAGCGTCACAATCTCGATTGTCAAAAGCAACGTCATCAACGCTTTCGTTGCCGGCGGCATGAATGAGTTTTTCTATACCGGCCTCTTGCAACTGACGGATACGCCCGAGCAACTTGCGGGCGTCATCGCCCACGAAACCGGCCACATCGCAGGCGGTCACCTCATTCGCGGTCGCGCAGAGATGGAAAACGCCTCAGCTGAAGCCATTCTCGGCATGATCCTCGCAGTTGCAGCGGGCGCTGCCAGCGGCAATGGCCAATTGGCAGCGGCGGGCCTCAGCGGCAGCCAGCAGATCGCAGAGCGTAACTTCCTTAGCTTTAGCCGTACGCAGGAATCCTCGGCCGATGCGGCGGGCATGTCCTTCCTCACCAAAGCGGGCATGACGACGCGCGGCATGATGGAATTTTTCCAGAAGCTCGAAGGCCAGGAAATGCTGCCGACGGAACGGCAAGCCGAATTCGTGCGCACCCATCCTCTCACACAAGAACGTATCGAGAATGTGAAGGACTACACTGCGCATTCACCGCTGAAAGACGCGAAGCTCGATCCGAAATTCTACACGATGCATGAGCGCATGAAGGCCAAGCTGCTCGGCTTCCTGCAACCGGAGACAGCCCTGCTTCGCTACACCGATAAAGATCCGCGCATCACGGCGCGCTATGCCCGCGCGATTGCGCTCTATCAGACCAATCAAGTCGACAAGGCGCTCGCGCTCACCGACGGCATGATCAAGGAT
>DASTLS010000229.1:0-4189 GCA_035714725.1 Alphaproteobacteria bacterium
AAGATTGGGCGATCATCCGCGCATGCTCCGAAGTCATCGGCAAACCGTTGCCCTTCGACACAATTACGCAGCTTCGTGCCAAGCTTATCGCAGCTGCGCCGACATTCGCGAATATGGGCGAGAAGCCCCGCGCAGAATGGAAAGCGTTCGGCAAAAAAGGGGCTGTCTCAGCTGATGCTCTCACGTCGGCGATCGATAACTTCTACATGACTAACCCGATTTGCCGTGCGTCCGTCACGATGGCGAAGTGCACCGAAGAAATCCGGCCCCTCACTCTGGCGGAGGCCGCAGAATGAGCGTGTTCTGGACCGATTGGGCGTGGCCCGCTTTGTGGATCGTGATCAAGATCGTTTGTATCGTTGGGCCGTTGCTTGGCGCTGTCGCGTACCTTACTTATGCCGAGCGTAAGGTGATGGCGGCAATGCAGATGCGTAGGGGGCCGAATGTTGTTGGTCCGCTCGGCTTGCTGCAACCGGTTGCAGACGGCGTGAAGCTGCTCGGTAAAGAAACCATCATTCCGACCGGCGCGAACGTCGCTCTTTTCCTCGGCGCGCCGATGCTGACATTCTTCCTCGCACTTTCTGCGTGGGCGGTCGTACCGTTCCAGCCCGGGCTTGTGCTCGCCGATATTAATGTCGGCATTCTCTATCTCTTCGCGATTTCGTCGCTTGGTGTTTACGGCATCATCGTCGCCGGCTGGGCCTCGAACTCAAAATACTCATTCCTCGGCGCATTGCGTTCTGCTGCGCAAATGGTGTCGTACGAAGTTTCCATCGGCCTTGTGATGATCACAGTGCTGCTCTGCGTTGGCTCGCTTAATCTTACACAAATTGTCGAAGCGCAGCGTAACGGCTGGTTTGCCTTCGGCATCCTGTTCCCGATGTTCATTGTGTTTTTCATCTCGGCGTTAGCTGAAACCAATCGTCATCCGTTCGATCTGCCGGAAGGTGAGTCCGAGCTCGTCGGTGGTTTTAATACCGAATATTCATCCATGAGCTTCGCTCTCTTTTTCCTCGGCGAATATGCCAACATGATTTTGCTGAGCGCGATGACATCAATCCTGTTTCTCGGTGGCTGGTTGCCGGTATGGCACAGCCTCGCCTTCATTCCAGGCTTCATCTGGTTCGCGGCAAAAATCTGCTTCTGCCTTTTCATCTTCCTTTGGGCGCGCGCAACTCTGCCGCGCTATCGCTACGACCAGCTGATGCGTATCGGCTGGAAATGGTTCCTGCCGCTGTCGCTCGTTTGGGTGGTGTTGGTCTCGGGCTATCTCGTGGCGTTCGATAAACTGCCGCATGTGGGGGGCTGAGATGGCCGCAAGACGTATTCGCCGCCTGTTCCTGTATGAAATCGTGCGCGGTTTCGCCCTGACCTTTATGTACATGTTCCGCCGCAAGGTGACGCTGAACTATCCGTATGAAAAAGGTCCGCTCAGCCCACGCTTCCGTGGCGAGCATGCCTTGCGTCGCTATCCGAACGGTGAAGAACGCTGCATCGCTTGTAAACTATGCGAGGCAATTTGCCCGGCGCAGGCCATCACCATCGAAGCCGAGCCGCGCGAAGACGGCAGTCGCCGCACCACGCGCTATGATATCGATATGACGAAGTGCATTTACTGCGGCCTGTGCCAAGAGGCATGCCCGGTTGATGCCATCGTCGAAGGCCCGAATTTCGAGTTCGCGACCGAAACGCATGAAGAGCTGCTTTATAATAAAGCCCGCTTGCTCGCGAACGGCGATCGTTGGGAAGCGGAAATTGCAGCGAACCTCGCGGCCGATGCGAGGTACAAGTAATGTTACCCGCAATCATCTTCTACCTCTTCGCCGGCGTTTTGCTGGCTTCGGCCGTGATGGTGATTGCCGCACGCAACCCTGTGCATGCCGTTCTGTTCCTTATCCTCTGTTTCTTCAACGCAGCAGGATTGTTCGTGTTGCTGGGAGCTGAGTTCATCGCCTTCATTCTCGTGATCGTCTATGTCGGCGCGGTCGCTGTGCTGTTCCTCTTCGTTGTCATGATGCTCGACATCAATTACCGGCAGATGCGGAAAGATTATAAGCGTTACCTGCCTGTTGGCGGCACTGTGGGGCTGATACTGGTCGCGGAACTTGTGATGGTTTGCCACGCATGGATCTACGATCCGAAAGGTTTGGTGGTAACGCCTTATGCCCAGACCGGCGATGTCGAGAATACGCGTGCTATCGGGCGTCTGCTTTACACCAGCTATTTCTATCCATTCCAGGTTTCGGGCCTTATCTTGCTCGTCGCCATGATCGGCGCGATTGTCCTGACCCTGCGTGAGCGCAAGGATGCCCGCCGCCAGCGCGTGGCGCAGCAGATGGACCGCAAGATTTCGGACGTCATCGAAGTCGTGAAAGTTCCGAGCGGGAAGGGCGTGTCATGACCATCGGCCTCAACCACTATCTGATCGTTGCCGCCATCCTGTTCACGATCGGCGTGCTTGGTATTTTCATCAACCGTAAGAATGTGATCGTCATTCTGATGTCGATTGAATTGATGCTGCTTGCTGTGAATATCAATTTCGTCGCGTTCTCCGTCTTTCAGAAAAATCTGATCGGGCAGGTCTTCACCATGATCGTGTTGACGGTCGCTGCGGCCGAAGCTGCCATCGGCCTCGCCATTCTCGTCGTTTACTTCCGCAATCGCGGCAACATTGCCGTTGAAGACATCAACCAGATGAAGGGTTAGGCATGAATTTGCCGTTAGACATTCTGGCCGTATTTTTGCCGCTGTGCGGAGCCGCTATCGCGGGTCTGTTCGGTCGTGTGATCGGTGACCGTATGTCGCAGATCGTGACCTGCACGTTGATGCTGATCGCAGCCGGAATTTCCATTGATCTGTTCAATCAGGTCGCTGTGCATCATGCCGTTCTGGACCGTACTCTTTTGCATTGGTTCGACAGCGGCAGTTTCAGCGTCGATTGGGCGCTGCATATCGATACGCTGACCGCCGTCATGCTTGTCGTGGTCAACGGCGTCTCTTCAATGGTGCATGTCTATTCCGTCGGCTATATGAGCCACGATAAGAGCATTCCGCGTTTCATGGCTTACTTAAGCCTCTTCACCTTCTTCATGTTGATGCTGGTGACATCCGCCAACCTGCTGCAGATGTTCTTCGGCTGGGAAGGCGTCGGCCTCGCATCATACTTGCTGATCAATTTCTGGTTTGAAAAAGACAGCGCCAACAAGGCCGCGATCAAGGCCTTCCTCGTCAATCGCGTCGGCGATTTCGGGTTTATGCTTGGTATCTTCGGTTGCTATCTGGTGTTTGGCTCCGTGCAATATGACGCGATGTTCGCGAAGGCGCCGCAGCTGGTCGGTACCGATATCGTTTTCCTCGGCCACACCGTTCCTGCGCTAACAACCGTCTGCTTGCTACTGTTCGTTGGTGCTATGGGTAAATCGGCGCAGCTCGGCCTGCACACTTGGTTGCCGGATGCGATGGAAGGCCCGACGCCGGTCTCCGCGCTTATCCATGCCGCCACGATGGTCACCGCAGGCGTCTTCATGGTCGCACGCCTGTCTCCGATTTTCGAATATGCGCCGGATGCCCTCATGGTTGTGTCGTGCGTAGGTGCCATCACAGCTATCACCGCCGCCAGCATTGGCCTCACGCAATTCGACATCAAACGCGTGATCGCGTATTCGACCATGAGCCAGCTTGGTTACATGTTCTTTGCGGCAGGCGTCTCCGCCTATTCAGCGGCCATTTTCCACCTCATGACGCACGCATTCTTTAAGGCGCTTCTGTTCTTGGGTGCGGGCTCTGTCATCCACGCTCTCTCGGGTGAGCAAGATATGCGGAAGATGGGCGGCATCTGGAAAACGATCCCGATCACTTATGCATATATGTGGATTGGCTCACTGGCGCTGGCCGGTATCGGCATCGATGGCGTATTCGGCATGGCCGGTTTCTATTCCAAGGATCTGATTTTAGAATCCGCCATCGGCAGCAACACATGGTACGGCGCAATGGCTTATTGGCTCGGCATCGCTGCAGCCTTTATGACCGCGTTCTATTCATGGCGCCTGATCATCCTGACATTCCATGGCAAGCCGCGCGCCGATCATCACGCGATGGAGCATGCGCATGAATCGCCTTGGATCATGTTGGGGCCGCTCGTGCCTCTCGCACTCGGCGCGATCTTCGCCGGCTGGTATGCGTTCGACTG
>DASTLS010000230.1:0-9657 GCA_035714725.1 Alphaproteobacteria bacterium
TGGTGAATGGTGCATCTGTCGAGGTGATGGAGCGCGATGAGACGTCAGCCCGCATCACTTTGGAAGATGGCCGTGTGTTCGAAGCGCCTTTGGTTGTCGGCGCCGATGGCCGAAAGTCGCAATGCCGGGAGATGGCGGGGATTCCGACCTATGGCTGGGCCTATCACCAGACCGCTATCGTCTGCACCATCAAGCATGAGCTCGATCACCAGAACGTCGCGGTCGAGCATTTTTTGCCCGGCGGGCCGTTCGCTACATTACCCATGGTGGGTAAGCGCTGCTCCATCGTCTGGACGGAAAAAACCGACGCCGCGAACGCGTTGCTCGCGATGGATAAAAAGTTATTCACAGAAATGCTGCAGGATAAAGTCGCGGATTATCTTGGCGACATCAAACTGTTAGGCGAGCGTTTTGCATTTCCACTACAACTTCAACATGCCGAACGTTACACATCCGAACGTTTGATTTTGGTTGGCGATGCCGCCCACGGCATCCACCCGATTGCGGGGCAGGGCTTCAACCTTGGTATGGGGGATATCGAGGCGCTGCGGGAAGAGCTTTTGCGGGCGGCCAGCCTTGGGCTCGATCTCGGCGGGCCGGACCTGTTGAGGCGCTTCGAAAAACGTCGCCGCTTCGATAACGGCAACATGGTCGTGATGACCGATCTCTTGGATCGTCTCTTTTCAAACGCCGTGCCGCCGGTGCAAGCCTTGCGCCGCGCAGGACTTGGTGCCGTGCAACGCATCAAGCCGCTGAAACGCTTTTTTATGCGCACAGCGATGGGCGATCTGCAGCGGAAAGCCGGCTAAGTGTCAGGACTCGTTTTTTAGCTGATCGAAGGTGGCGGGTTTCACGCGCGCCTCTGCATTCTGTCTCGCGCTGCTACCGATGGGTGCCGAAGGGGTCGCCAGCATTTTTTGAAGACCTGACATATAAGTCGAAAAACCCTGCGTCGCATTCGTAATGGCTTTAAAGGCGAGGATTTCCCAGGCTGCATTGAGCGGCAATTGCCTCCGATAAATTCGTGTGATGTCATCGCGGTTCAAATCTGAAACGGACTTGAAAAGCCATTCGTGATCCTTTGAATGATATTTTGAATAATATTTTTCCATTCTCACAATAGAGGAGGAAAAAAGCGGCAGATGCGGCCATAGTTCAAGGACACGCGAAATCGAGAGAGGCGACGCCGCGGGGAGAAGGGCGACTTTCGCCATGTCTCTTCGCGCCAGGTCGGCCAGCATAACATCGGCAACCGCCCCGCATTTCGCCCCATGAATAGGTTGGTATGTGAAAGGTAAAAGCGTAAGCGCGGAATCAACCTCTGCATTCAGATTTTCCAGGGTGATATCGAAAAGTTTGTAAGCTTTTTCTATTTCACTTTGTGTGAAGCTTTCCTCCAGGGATGGTTTGGATACCCGCAGCTGAGTTATGTCTCGATCCGCAACCCTTGTGGTCGCTAATTGTGCTTCGCGCATTGCAAGTCTTTCAACCCTGGCTGCCCGTCGTCTCGTTCTTACTTGTGCAGCTTCTTGAGCTGCAACTGCTTGCGCGGCTGCTTTTTGAGCGAGGGCTTTTTGTTCTAGAGCCGTGTAGAGAGCGATTGTGAACATCAGTTCGCGCGCAAACCCATATCCATAACTGCCGCCAAATCGCGCCATCACCCGGAAATCTTTGGGTTTGCAGTTCGCCCAGTTTCTATCGGCAAGCGTTCTGTATTTCGTCTCGCGCGCGATCATTCCCCGGATCTGTTCAGAAGCCGATAGCGAGAGGCAGCCGCGATCGCATAATTCGCGAAGCGTTACCTTGTCTGTTTTCGGGCCGATGAGCTTCTTGTCATGTAGTTTCGGCATGAGAAGGGATTGGGTGTTTTCAAATGAATCATCGTCAAATTCCCGGGGAGGAGCACTGAATGCCAAAGCGAGATTGGAAAAGACCTGGCGGACAGCGGCAGAGTCGATACCGCGTTCGGAATAGAAAGCTTCTTTCAAAGTGACTGAGCTCATATTAACTGCCTGTAAAATTCTGAAATTACCCATATACGAATATCCTGAAACCAAAAAACGGTTTTGCATATCCGGGCAAGAGGATGGGCGACCCGGTCTTTACCGATTAAGTCTTTGTTTTGCCGTTATTATAGGTTTCTATTGAAACCCTTAACGGCTAATCCCATATTATTGATATGGAATTTCAACCCCTGAACGAGGCTCTTTCACATGGCTGACCAGTTTTTCCGCACCGGCGTTGCCGGTATCGATCGCGTCAATATCGACGCCGGACTGCGCGCCTTTATGCTACGCGTGTTCAATTATATGGGCGGCGGTCTTTTGATGACCGGCTTCATCGCCTTCCTCGTCGCGAATACCGCTCTTGCCACCATCATCTTCGGCTCGCCACTCAAATGGGTCGCGATGTTGGCACCACTCGTCTTCATCATGTTCATGCAAATTCGCATGCAGACGATTTCGGCATCGACGCTCAAGACTTTGTTCTGGTGCTTCTGCGCGACGATGGGCCTTTCGATGGCATCCATCTTCATCGTCTTCACCGGCGCCAGCATTGCCCGCGCTTTCTTCATCACAGCGGCGACCTTCGGCACGATGAGCCTTTGGGGCTACACGACGAAGAAGGACCTTACGAGCCTTGGCGCTTTCATGTTCATGGGCGTGATCGGTTTGATGATCGCCAGCGTCGTAAACTTGTTCCTAGCCTCGAGCGGGCTGCAATGGATTGTCTCGGTTCTGGGCGTTGCGATCTTCACCGGTCTGACCGCTTTCCAGGTTCAGCAGCTGAAGCAGGTCTATTCGGAAAATGCCGGGACCGAAGCTAATGATAAGCTTGCCGTATTCGGCGCTTTGCAGCTTTATCTCAATTTCATCAATGCCTTCCAGTTTATGCTGGAACTGACCGGCGGCATGCGCCGTAATTAAAAACCGGCAACAACCTACTATTAGTTGTTAGCAAAGAGGGGGTTAAAGCTTAACCCCCTCTTTCTTTTTGCACCCGCATACAGTCCTCACGCGGGCTCTTGCGCTTTTCCCCGATTTCAGCCATGTGTTTTGCGGTTGTTTCGGCAACTACGGATGAAACGGTCCGTCCGATTTAAAGGACCGAGTAAGTAAAAGGACGTAAGAAACATGCGTGGAACAGTAAAGTGGTTTAATGCAACGAAGGGTTATGGCTTTATCGCTCCGGACGGTTCGTCGAAGGACGTTTTCGTTCATATCTCCGAAGTGCAAAAGGCTGGCCTTCCTGGCTTGAACCAGGGCGAAGTGGTCGAATTCGAAATGAGCATGGGCAAGAACGGTCGCGAAGCCGCCGTCAACCTGAAGAAGGCTGCTTAAGCTTTCAAAAGTTTCGAAGATTTAAAACGCCGCGATGGAAACGTCGCGGCGTTTTTTATTGCCCTAAACGAGGACGCGATGCTGCATCAAATTCAGCATCGGCACGTCATGCGGGTAATTGCCGTAGCCCCAGCTGACATCGAAAGGCCCGTGCTGAGCCATATAATCCGCGACCATTTCGGCTTTGCGCTCGCGCACGCAGTTGCCTGAGGTCATCTCGCCGGTAATCACATTGCCATCGACGCCGACTTCAGTGCAGATCACAGCATCGACCGGGAGATCTTTCAGCAACTCGCGCAGATAAAGATCGAGCCCGCCGGAGGCTACGACGATGTGCGCGCCGTTCGCTTTGTGGTCGAGGAGGGCTTGCTTCATCTCTTCATTCCATGTGCGCCAGTTGAGCATCTTGCCATGGATGGGGCCTAGCTTATCGGTGCGATGGCCTTTCAACGTACGGCGCATCATCTCGGCTTTGAGGAATGTGCGGAAGTCGAGAACAACCGGATCGTGCCGGTTTTTCCAGCAGCGCACCACGAAAAGCAAAAGCGTATCGGCAAGTGCCAAGAGTGATGCCGGCCAGCCGGCGACGAAGATCAGGAAGGGTTTGAAACTATCGCCCTTCACCAGCGTATCGTCGAAATCGAAAACCGCGATTGTCTTCGGCATCAATCGATCCAGGTATGGGCGATGAGGGCTTGGGCCTTCGCACGCATGCGGCTGACGCCCGGGCTTTGCCATTCGAGCGTGTTAAAGCTGCCGCAATGATGACATGTCGCTTGCCAGTTTTCATGCGGGCCGCCGCAGGCATCGCAAAGCCATACCGGATCGGCGGGCGCATCGGCGGCTTTCGTCATCCATTGCAAGGCTGCTTGTTCGTCACCGCTTTCGCGGCGTTCGAGCCGCGCCAGCATGCGATAAACGCCTTGCGTCGCATCGCCATGGCTGACGAGCGCGATCAGATGACGGCGTGCTTCGCCCCAGATATCGGCATCGAGCGCGGCTTGCGCTAAAGCGAGGTGGCTGACGGCAGCGTTTTCGTTGGCGTGGCAGAGGCGCTCTAGCTGGCGATAGGCAGCGAGCGCATCGAGGTTCGCGGTGCAATAGGCGTTGGCCAGTTGAATATGCGGCATGCGACCCCAGTATTTTTCGACCGTGCGTTGCGCGGCGCGGGTATGGCCGCTGCCCATCTGGCGTTGCGCGAGATTGATGATGGCGGGCAGCCAATGGTTCGCCTGCTTCACCGCTTGCTCGGCGGATTGCAACGCCTTGTCTTCATCACCGCTCTTGGCCGCGTCTTGCGAAGCCGCCGTGAGGAGGGCGGCGCGCGCTTCTTTGGTCTGTGCTGGCTCCATAAGATGCGCGGCGGAGGCTTGCGTGAGAGCGAGGCCAGCTTCGCTCCATTCCTGCTTGCGGGCGAGAAGTTCGAAACGGATCAGGTGCAGCCATGGTGTATTCGGCTTCGTCTCGCGCAGTTTTTCGACCAGCGCTCCAACCTCGGCCCAATCCTGATCGCGCCGCGCTTCCATGATCAATCCGCGATAGCCGAGGATGGCGGTGGAGGGATTGGATGCGAGATTTTGGAAAATAGCTTTCGCAGCTTTGCGATCGCCGGCCAGTTGCGCGGCTTGCGCTTGCAGTAACTGTGTTGCGGCTGTAGGGCCAAGCAACTTGCGTGCGCCGACGGCGAGGCGTCCGGCTTCCGCGGCATTACCACCGGCGACCGCGATCAGGCCTTCGGTGAGTTGTTCCTGCCCGCGGCGCATTTTCTGCAAGCGGCGATGCATGCGCCAGCGCTCGGGGCCGTGGCGTAGTAGATGCCAGAAACGGAAGATGAGATAGAAAACGAAACCGGATGCCAATGCGCAGAGGCCGAGGAAGGCCGCCGATGTCTCGATCACATAATCATGCCAGACGATGCGCGCGGTGCCGGGCCTATCCGCCAGCCAGACGGCGAGCGTCAGAAAAATCGCAAGGCGTATGATGAAGCCGAGCAAGCTTCTCATGGATTACCTTGGGGCGCGCCGGGATTAGGGGCTGGTGGTGCGCCGGGAGTTGCTGTTGCAGTTGATGTGAAATGCGCGGCCATATCGTGCAAGACATCATCGGCCTTGGCACGAGCTGTTGCGCCTTCGCGCCATTCGGCGAAAGGCTGCTGCGCTTCTGCCGGCATGTTTTGCAGTTCAGTGAGAGCAGATGGAATATCATTCTTCGCCAGATCGCTTTCCATGATCGCGAACGCATCGGTGGCGCCTGCGCCATGTTGCTTGCGGATCGAGACAAGGCCTTTCAGTTCGGCGAGAAAACCCTGCCACCAGCCCTGAGCGTTGGCTTTATCAAGCGCGACATCGGCTTGCGGCTCGATGGTCAGAAGATTTTCGCGAAGCGTCGCAAGCGTTGGTGCGCCTTTGGCAGCAAAGGGCTCAAGCTTCGTCAGATTATCCTGAAACACGGTATCGTTGCGGGCAGCGTCGCGCATCGTGGCAAGCTCGGTTGTGAAGGCTTGTCCGGATGCCACAGCTTCACGCAATTGAATGAAGGCAATTGCGGTGGCGAGTGTGGTTTGCGTTGCTTGCTGGCTTTCCGCGGCGTGGCTGCCGGTCTGCTTCACTTCGTTTTGAAGCGCGGCCAGCTCGGCGGTGAGCGTTCCGACATCGACTTGCAGTTTGGCGATATCGGCAGGGGGTGCAGCGGTAGGTGCTGCGACTTGAATGGCAGTCGGGCCTTCCGGTGTCGGTGTTTCGGATGCTGAGATATTTGCGTGGGCGTTGACGGCATTCACGGCGCTGCCAAGATCGCGTACCTGATTTTCGAGCGTCGTCACGCGCTGCTGAAGCTCACTGACATCGGCCGGTGCCGTTGTGCCATGGAGTTTTTCAAACCACGGGCAGAAAGTGAAAGCGACCGCGAGCGCCACGATCAAAATCACCGAGAACAAAAAGCAGATCAGCTTTCGCTTCAGGCAGGATTTTTTGGGCGGCGGAAAAGGCGTGGGGAATTGCTGTGCGTCGGTCATGCGGTCCTCAGAAGTACGGACTTAAACAGGCAGGGCAGCGTTCAGGCATGTTATCACGGCATCTTCGGTCGGGACAGGCGCTGCAAGAAGTTGGCGCCAGTTCAGCGGTCGAAGCGGATCAATCACGGCCTCACTCAGTCCTATCGCGATCAGGCTTTTACAGCAAGCCTCAAGCGCGTTGGAGGATATCAGTTTAGCGAGAGTCGCAGCAGTGCGGGGTGAAAAAAGCAGCACCGCATCGATCTCTTGCTTTTTGATGAGGCTGATGACATGCGGCGAAAGAGTATCCGCCGGCGTTGCCGTATAAACCGGCCAGTGCGACACCTCGATTGCGGCGTTGTGTAGGGCGTCATGCGATTTGGCATCGATATCCTGGCCGGCGATATGCAGCACCGGACCTTTGCTATTCGAGGCGATGAAATGCGCCAGATCGTCGCTATCGCCGTTCGTCGTCTGCACGTTGGTGAAACCGAACATTTCGGCACGGTTTTTAGTGCGAGGTCCTACGGTAAAACAGGGCCGATGCAAAAGATCGCCGACATTTTCGTTATTCTCTTCAAGCGCCGCGAGCGTGTTGGAACTCGTAATCATCACGGCTTGGGCGTCTGTCGCCGGGCGCGGAATATTCGTCGGCGCAATCGTCAGCAGCGGCTCGATGATGGTTTTATATCCCTGCCGCTGCAAATCCTTGGCGAGTTGCGCCGAGACTGTTTGTGGGCGGGTGAGGAGGATCGTAGCCATATCAGGCCGCCCCTTAGGCTGCGAAGAAATCGACCGGCAACTGCCCTTTGAGTTTCAGGCCAAGTTCCGATCCGATCTGATCTGCTTTATCGGCTGTGCCGCTCTGGCTCAGGCGAACCATGGATGTGCCGTCGGCTTTCGCCACGACGACTTCAAGCGTGAGCGTATTGGCGCCGCTGATTTTGGCGAGTGAGCCGATAGGGGTGTGGCAAGAACCATCGAGAACTCGAAGCGCCGCGCGCTCGGCTGTCACGCAAGCTGCTGTGTTGGCATCGTTGAGCGGGCGAAGCATCACGCGCATATCATTATCGTCGCGGCGGATTTCGATGCCGATGACGCCTTGCGCGGCTGCCGGCAGCATCACGTCTGTCTCGAGGAAAGATGAAATGCGTTCTGCGGCGCCAAGGCGCTGCAGGCCCGCGACAGCGAGGATGGTTGCATCGGCCTGGCCATCGGCCAGCTTTTTGAGGCGGGTATCGACATTGCCACGCAAGGGTATGACGCGCAGGTCCGGACGGCGCGCGAGGATTTGCGATTGGCGACGAAGGCTGGATGAGCCGACGGTTGATCCGGGCGCAAGCTCATCGAGCGTTTTCACGGTGCGGCCGATAAAGGCATCGCGCGGGTCGAGGCGTTCAAGAAGGGCGGCAATATCAAGCCGCGGCGGCAGACGGCTTGCGACATCCTTCATCGAATGCACGGCCATATCGATATGGCCGGTTTCCAGCGCATCCTCGATCTCTTTGGTGAAAAGCCCTTTGTTTCCGCCCATTTCGATGAATGTGCGTTCCTGCTGCTCGGGTTTCCAGTCGCCGGTTGTGCGTATCGGCACGATTTCGATCTCGGCTTCGGCCTCGAAATTCGGATGGGCTGCGATCAGCTTTTTTTTGACGTCCTCGGCCTGAATGAGTGCGAGGGGGCTGCCACGGCTACCAAGGCGGATGACTTTTTTCATGCAAAGTTACTCAAAACGGGGAACAAGATTCCCATAGCAGGTAAGATGCGAGTTAACAAAATTTTTACCACAGAATCAACGAATTAGTTTCAGGATTCAGGCGTATATTCAAATTATTGCAAGTGCGAATTTTACTAAAACACGACGATTTCAAGCCTAAAGCTACCCCAAAAAGGCAGCAGGGCGCCAGAGACGAAAGCTAAGGAGAAATTAGATGGGTACGGGATTAAACTTTGATGTTAACGGAGTTGCCGAGGTTGGTGCCTGCGGTATCTCCACCTTTGGCCTGCTCCTGCTTCGTACGCGTTTGCTTACCCGTTCCCTGTTTGGAAGAGGGATCGGTGGCACGACTGGTAATTGGAGCGGCAGCCTGAGCCTGGGCAGCAGGAAGAGCCCTAACCACAGCATCTTGTGGCAGGCTGTTCGGCAAGACCGGCAGGGGCAACGGCGTAACCTGCATGGCGTTCCTTTCGCGGGCGCCCTCAAACTAGCATCATTATTGCTCCAACGTAATGAAGAAAGCTTTAAGCATTTGGTAGCGAATTTGGGCCTAGAAAAGTCCCGCAAAAACAGCCCCTTGAGTGCATTTTCACCATGCGAGACCGTGCTATGATCGGCCGTCTGCAACAGCAGCTTCCGGCGATGTTCGCCCTGGCCCACCAGCGCTCAGAAGGCGCGCGGGTAGAGCTGGCCGGCATGTTGGCCGACGCTCTTCTGATCGATGACGCTCAGCTTTCGCTCCGCGAAGAAGAATTGGTCAACGAACTGATCGAACAGCTGCTGCAGTCGCGTACGCCCGCCGTTCGCGCCCAGCTGGTCAACAAATTTGCCGAAGCTTCGCGCATGCCGCGCAAGATGGCTGTGTCACTGGCATCCGACAGCATCGATATCGCGCGCAAAGTTTTGCAGACGAGCCGCACGCTGACCGATGAAGATCTGATCACGGTTGTCGCGTCACAAAGCCGCGACCATGCGCGCGCCGTTGCGCAGCGCCAGGAAATCAATGAAGCCGTTGCCGATGCGCTCGTCACCACAGGTGACGTTCGCGTGATGCAGCTGGTTGCCGAAAATCTCGGCGCCAAACTGAGCGTGCGCGCGGTTGATGTGCTGGCTGATAGCGCGCGCTTCACCGCCGAGCTCCGCCGCCCGGTCATGGAACGTCCTGAGATGACGAAGGAAGCGGCTTCGCGCCTTTACTGGTGGGTGTCGCAAGATCTTCGCCGCTATGCGCTCAAGCGTTTCAATATCTCGGCTGGCCAGGTTGATGAATGCCTCGCGAAGACCGTCGATCAGCTGCTCGGCTATCACGATCTCGAGAAGAACAATGACGAGACGATGCAGCAGGTCGCCGAATGGATGCATGAACGCCAGGCACTTTCGGTCCGCATCCTTCCGCAAGTACTGCGCCTCGGCCATTTCCGCCTGTTCAATATTTTGCTGAGCCGCCTTACGCATCTCAGCCTCACGCTGATCGATACGATCGTGTCGGAAACCGGTGGCCGCGGTCTCGCTGTGATCTGCCGCTCGCTCGGCATCGATAAGCCCGGCTTTGTCTCGATCTTCCTGCTTTCGCGCGGCTCGCGTCCCGGTGAACAGATCGTGCATCC
>DASTLS010000231.1:0-20144 GCA_035714725.1 Alphaproteobacteria bacterium
ACTTCACCTGCTTCGCGATCTTGCTGAGAAAATGCTCGTCCTCGGCAATCGAATTGCCGCCGATTTTGATAACGACGGTGCGGTGATGATAAGCGTTCAGCTCATCCATCAGTTCGGCGATTTGTTCGAGGGTCGGCTCAAGTTTCGTCATATGCGATTCCTTCAAAAAACAGGCTTAATTCCTTCTATCAAGCAAGGGCGTGAGCGCAAGGAAAACTTTGTCTGGCGATAAACTGCTGAGCGGCGTGCCCTGAAGCATAGCCGCATTTGTCCCCTTGGGGGCTGACCAGACAGGATTTACGCGATCGGACATCAACGCCAGCGTGGGTGCGCCAACCGCAGCGGCGAGATGCGTAGGACCCGTGTCATTACCGACGATCGCCACAGCGCGACGGAAAATCCCCGCCAATTGGGGAAGATTAGTGCGACTGGAAAAATCAATGACATCCGGTGCTACAGCACGAATGGCTGCGATCATCGGCGCATCGGCTGCGGTGCCGACAGCCACGGATGCAATGCCTTTATCCTTGAGCCAAGCAGCTAACGCCGCATAAGAAGCTGCGGGCCAGCGTTTATATTCGCGGTCCGGCGCACAACCCGGTATCAGGACGGCATAACGCTCGGGCAAATCAAAACCATCCAGCGGCGCATCAAGCCACGAAAGGTCAGGTGCGGATTGCGGTGGCACATTCGCGCGGCGCAATTGAGCCTCGACAAAATCGGTGTAATGCATGCCGGGCTCAGGCGGCCAAAGGCGCGGGTGAGAGCATCCCGGCGCAGCACCGGACCATTCAGGGCCGAAAGGGCCACCCAGCATCGCATAAAGAATATCCTGCCGAAGCTTGCCTTGCAGATCATAAACGCGCGTCGGACGAAAGGAATGAACCTGTGCCGTGAGTTTTCCCCAATGATCGAGCCGCCAGCCGGGTGCGCGATTGCCTATTATCACGCGATCAAACCATGGCATTAACTTTGCGAAACCCCCAAACGCCGGCGTCGTGAGCAGTGCAATTTCTGCATCTGGATGCGCCTTGCGAATTTCATGAAACGCCTGAAAGCAAAGGATCAGATCGCCGAGCGCGCCGAGACGGATAACGAGTATTTGCTCTGACTTCATGCGTGTGTTTTCGCGAGTTCATCATAAACGGCAAGCGTATCTGCGACCATTTTCTGTTTATCGTAACGCGTGCGCGCATGTTGCAACACGACCTGGGCTGAGGCCATGCGCTCTTCCGGTGATTGCGAAAGTGCTTTTGTGATGGAATCCGCTAATTGCTTCACATCACCCGGCGTCACGAGCCAGCCATTCACGCCCGGCATGATGGTTTCGGTATAACCGCCGAGCTCGGTTGCAATCACCGGCACACCCATTGCCATGGCTTCCACTGGCACGCGGCCAAAACCTTCCGGCACCAGCGAAGGTGCGACGACAAGTGATGCGAGGCTATAAGCCGTCGGCATATCATTGCAATGATCGACAAGATGAACGCGGTTGCGCAGCTGATGTTTATCAATCAACGCTTCGAGTTCCTGCCGATAACCGAGGCGTCCCTGATCGTCACCGAGAATGATGGCAATCGTATCGTCGAGTTGGGATGGTAATTGCGCCATCGCCTCGATCAGCACATTCTGGCCCTTAATCGGCGAGAGCCGAGAAGGCAGCAAAATCAATCGGTTATCATGGCCCTGAAGGCCGAAGGCGCGGCGCACGCGATCCTGCCGCTCGGCAGATACATTCGCAGGATTGAAACGCTCGAAATCGATACCGCGCGGAATGATCCGGATATTCGCTGCTTCCATATAATAATTATTGCGAATGTGAGACGCGATAAAATCGGAAATCGCGATGATGCGATCGGCTTTCACCATCACGCTGTTGTAAAATTTCTTGTAGCGGTTGGAAAATTTGTACGCCGCATGGTTGGTGGTAACAAACGGACGCTTGGTCATCCCCGCCGCCCAATAAGAACTCCATGCCGGTGCACGGCTGCGGGCGTGGACGATATCGATTTTGTTTTCGCGAATAAAATTGGCAAGCCAGAAGGCATTCGCAATCATCTTTGCCGGATTTTTGGTATCGACATTTTTCAATACATGTCGCCCGCCCGCCTTGATCACTTCATCGACGCGTACCCCACCGGAAGAGATAACAACCGGCGTATGTCCTGCCTGCTTGAGTGCAGCCGCGATATCGACACAGGCCTGCTCTGCGCCACCGGCACCGAGGCTTGGGATGATTTGCAAAACTGTGCTCATGCCGCTTCTCGCGCTTTTGGCTGAGATATGACGTTTAGGACGGTATATGCGGCGCATTCCGATGGGACAAACTGTCCCTCCCCCAACCAACCAGCGACAGCGGCCAAACCTGCAATCTGCTCCTTGCGTGCGACTTCGTTCGTCAGCAACTCATGCATGGCAGCCGCCAATTTTTCCGGCGTGCAATCTTTTTGCAGCAATTCCGGCACGATCATCTTCTTGTGCATCAGATTGACAAGGCTCGCATAAGTAAACCGTACGATGTGACGATAAAGCTGATAGGTAAAAGCGCTGATTTTATAAGCAATAACAGCAGGTAACTTCGCCATCGCGAGCTCGATAGCAACGGTGCCGGAGCAAGCCAAAGCCGCACGAGACGCCGCAAAAGCATCATATTTATCAGCGTCATTTTCGACATAGCTGACCGGCACTTCCCAATCGAGGCTGCGTGCTTTTACTTCTGCCGCGAGATGAGGAACGGTCGGAATGACCGCATGCAGGTTTTTGTGTTTTTTCATGAGAAGGTCGAGTGTCTTGCGGAAAATCGGCATCAGCTTCGTGATCTCGCTCATGCGGCTACCGGGAAGAACTGTGATCAGCTCGACGTTCAGGGCAATGTCGAATTTCTTACGAAAACGTTCGACATCGCCCTTCCCTGCGCCGCTTTCGACAATCGGGTGGCCGACGAAAGTGCAATCGAGACCTTCCTTCGTGAAATAAGGCGGCTCGAAAGGCAGCAACGCCAAGAGATGATCGAGAAACTGCGCGATCTTTTTCGCGCGACCGGGACGCCAGGCCCAAACCGTCGGCGCCACATAATGAATGAGTGGGATGCCTTCGCCTTTTAGTTTCTTCGCGACGCGGAAGCAGAAATCCGGAGCATCGATGGTAATGAGAGCAGCAGGACGTACGCGGCGTATCTCAGCCTCTGTTTCCCGCATGCGCTTCAAGAGATGCGGCACATGGCGCAACAATTCGAATAATCCGAAATGCGCGAGCTCGGCTTGCGGAAAGAAAAGCTCGATGCCTTCGGCTTGCATGCGCGGACCGCCGACACCTGCGAAACGCACCTGTCCCTGGGTGCGTGCCTTCAACGCATGCATCAGACGTGCGCCCAATAGATCACCGGACGCCTCACCGGCGATGAGGAAGAATAGCGGCGTCTCAGCCATTGGCCTCAGACTCCTTCAAGCCCTGTGATGAAAATTCCCGAATTATCGGCCAACGATACTGTCTTTTCGCGGTCGATCAGAAGGCTGCGCTTGGCCTCAAGGGCCACGCCACGTAGGCCGGAAGCAACCATGGCAGCGATGGTATCAGGACCAATGGTGGGTAAATCATAGCGATTATCTTGCTGTGGTTTGGCGATTTTGACCAATATTGGCGCTGAACCTTCGCGCTTTAAACCGGCTGCCCGCTTGATCAAAGCATCTGTGCCTTCGATCGCTTCGACACCGAGCACCATGCCCTGCTGCACGATAACCGACTGGCCGATATCGAGCGTGCCGAGTGCGCGCGCAATCTCAATTCCGCGCTTGATATCTTTCTCTGCGTCTTCATCTGTTCCGTGTTTGCCGATCTGGCCCGAAGGCGTCAGCAAATCGGTATAAATATCCTGAATGCCGATAACACGAATGCCGGCTTCATCTTCCATCGCCTTGCCGATAGAGCGCAGCAACGCATCATCACCCAGCATATTCATGCCGATTTTGGTCAGCACCTTGAGCGCCAGAAAATCCGGCTTGATCTCAAGCAGTGACGGGCGACGCACGCGGCCGATCATCACGATTTCTTTGATCGCTTCTTTCTCGGCAATATCTTTCAGTTTTGCGGCAGCACCAAGCGGCAACCATGTATGCGGAAGATCTTGCGCCAAACCTTTATCCGCCTGCCCTTCGAGGCAAACGACGTAAAAATCCCGCCCCTGTTTCTGGCAAACTTCGATCAGTGATCGTGGGGCGGAACCGCCGCCCGCGATAATCCCGAGCTTCGGCGCGGCGCTGGGCGAGCCGGACATGATTTATGCCTCGTCGTTATTAGGCTGGCACAAAGCGCGGCTGGCGCGGCTACGGATGAAATCGACCACGCTCGCGATATGTTCCTGATCTTTGTAAAGCTTCGCCACTTCTTCAAGCCGCTCGGCCATCGTGCCTTCCGGTGCGAACAGCATGCGATAGGCACTGCGTAGAGACTTCACTTCTTCGCGATCAAAGCCGCGGCGTTCAAGACCAACAAGATTGAGGCCCGCCAAATGCGCGCGCTCGCCCTTCACCATGCCGTAGGGAATAACGTCGTTTTCGACACCCGACATACCGCCGATCATCGCGTGCGAGCCGATGCGAACGAACTGATGGACAGCGGAAAGCCCGCCGATAATGGCGTAATCACCGACTGTTACGTGACCCGCGAGCGTTGCGTTATTGGCGAGAATGACATGATCGCCCAACTGGCAATCGTGGGCTACGTGCGATGCCATCATGAAAAGGCAATGGCTGCCGACGCGTGTGGCAAGGCCGCCGCCTTCGGTACCGGGATTCATTGTCACATGTTCGCGGATTTGATTGTGTGCGCCGATTTCGAGCGTCGAGGCTTCGCCTTTGAATTTTAAATCTTGTGGACGCGAGCCGAGCGAAGCGAAAGGATAAATGACTGTCTCTTTGCCGATTGTCGTTTGGCCGTCGACCACGACATGCGCCACGAGCTTAACGCCGTCATCCAGTTTGACCTTGGGGCCCACGACGCAGAAAGGCCCGATATGCACATTCGAACCGAGCTTCGCAGCGGGATCGACAACCGCCGTGGGATGAATGACATTCGCCATTCGGTGTTACCCGGCCACAGCTTCGCTGTTCGGCACCAGCATCGCGGTGTAAACGGCTTCGGCGCAGAGCGTATCGCCGACATAGGCCTCGCCCTTGAATTTCCAGACATTACCGCGCTGGCGATCTTTCGAGACTTTGATATGCAACTGATCGCCGGGAACAACTGGCTTGCGGAAGCGCGCGCTTTCAATCGTCATGAAGTAAACGACATGCGTATCGGAGCCCACGCCCTTGAGAGAGTCGACAACGAGCGTCGCGGACGTTTGCGCCATCGCTTCGATGATCAATACGCCGGGCATGATCGGATGGCCGGGGAAATGACCCTGAAAGCACGGCTCGTTTGCCGAGACATTCTTGATGCCGGTGCAGCTTTCGCCTTCCACGACGTCAATGACGCGATCGATCAGCAGCATCGGGTAACGATGCGGGATGCGATCCATGATACCTTTGATATCAATCTCGTTAGTTTTCGCGCTTTTGGTCATTCAGCTCTCCAAGCTTTAAGCCTGTGTTTTTAGCCTGAATGGGCCTTCCCTATCAATAGCTTGGCTTAAGGCTTGGCTGGAGGCGTATCAGCCGCGTCTTCCGGGGGCATTTTGACCGCAAGTTGCGGCAATTTGGCGTTTAGGCGGCTTAAAACCTCGTTGGTGATGTCGAGGGGGGCATCGACCCAAAGCGTCTGCTGCTTGACCAAAACGGCATTTACACCCCGTTCATGCGCGACGTTTGAGACGATATCCAAGAGGGCGGCGCGAACGGCGTTCATGGAATCGGTAAAGGCCTGATCAAGCACTTTGCGGCGAGCCTGCACATGGCGCTCCACAGCCAGGAAGCGCTGGCGAAGCTGCTGCTCGCGCTCGGCATAGGCATCGGCTGAAAGCTGATCGTGGGATTTGCTGAGGTCCTGTTCGGATTGGCGGAGACCGTTTTCTTCTTTCTCAATCTCGGTCTGGAATTTCGAACGCTGCGTCTCAAGCTGTTTTTGCACATTCTTGGCAGCGAGGGATTCTTCGAGGATACGCTGCACATCGACGATTGCGATGACGGGTGCGGGCATCTTGTCGGCGGCTTGCGCCACAGACGCCGAAAATAGCAAACAGAAAAGTGCGCAAATGCGCATGAGGTGTCGCACGGGAAGTGCCTCCACAAAGATTAGAATTTGGTGCCGAAACTGAAATGAATATGTTCGATCTTGTCGTAATTCTGATAAAGGATCGGCTCGGCGAAGTCGAGGCGTACAGGGCCAAATGGCGAAGCCCATGTAAGGCCGATACCGGCGCTTAAATGGAGACTGCCGTCATTCGCGAGCACATCGCCGGCAATTTCCTGCTCATCGCTATGACGCAAGACACCAATGTCAGAGAAGAAGTGACCGGTGAGGCCAAGTTCTTCCGGCAATGGCGTCGGCGTCGCGAGTTCTAAAGTGCCGCGCGCAAATTGATTGCCGCCAAGGGCATCCTGATTGGTGCTGGTGAGATCGCGCGGGCCAATACCGGCGAATTCGAAGCCGCGGAACGTATCGCCGCCAAGGAAGAAGCGCTCGTTGATTTTGGTGGGTCCATCGATGCCCCAGATCTGGCCAACTTCAGCCGTGCCACTGATGATCCATTTGTCAGCAATTGGAACAAACTGCGTGCCACCTGTGCGCACTTTGACCCACTTACGTGAACCACCGGCGCCCGCGATATCGGTATCCAAATGCAGGATGAAACCTTCGGTCGGATCGAGCTTGCTATCGCGCGTATCATATTCGAGCGACTGGCCAACGGATGATGTAACAGACGTTCCCTGCTGCTCGAGAATGAAGAGCGAGGCATCGGAAGGCACGTTGCTGATCGTGTCGTCATGGAAGCTGTAATTCAGCTTCTGACGCAATTCTTCGGAGAGCGGATAGCCGAGACGCAGCGTGAAGCCGGTGCTGTCGGTATCATAAGAGCTTAAATCCTGGTTGTCGGTTTCGGTGCGATAAAGATCGACGCCAGCCGACAGGTTGCGATCAAGGAAATAGGGCTCGGTAAAGCTGGTATCAACTTGCTTGGTACGGCCTGAAACAGTCGCGCCCAAACGCACATCCTGGCCTTTACCCATAAAGTTATGTTCGCTGATGCTGAAGTCGCCCAACGGACCGTCGGTTGAGGAGAAGCCGGCACCGACCGAAACTTCGCCGGTGGATTTTTCTTTCAGCTCAACCTTCACATTGGCGCGATCAGGCTGTGCGCCGTCGACCGGCGTCACCTTCACGCTTTCGAAGAAGCCGAGGTCTTTGAGGCGCTGTTCGGAGCGATGAATCTTTGTCGTGCTGAACGGGTCGCCTTCGGCCAACTGCATTTCGCGGCGGATGACCTTGTCGATGGTGCGGTTGTTACCGCTGATATCGATAGTGCCGATATAGACGCGCTCGCCCTGCTTGATGGTGTAATTGAGATCGACCGTCAGGCTGTCTTTATGACGTTCGGGATTCGGCACGATATTGACGAAGGCATATTGCATATCGCCAAGCACGGTCGAGAGTTTCGTGATCGTCTTTTCAATTTCGCTGGCATCATATGTGCCGCCTTCCTGCGTGAGCAGATATTGGCGCAGCGTCTCGCCATCGAGGCCTTTAATCTCGCTGGTGATCGTGATCTTGCCGAACTTATAGCGCGGGCCTTCGTCAATCGTGTAAGTGAGGAAGAAATCATCGCGATCAGGCGTCAACTCAGCAACAGCCGAAGACACGCGAAAATCGACATAGCCTTCATTCAAGTAGAATTTGCGCAGCAATTCCTTGTCGTAATTCAAACGGTCTGGATCATAGTAATCGGTCGATGAAAAGAAGCGCCACCATGCGCTTTCGCGCGTGTTGATGATCTGGCGCAATTCATCATCGTCATAGTGATTGTTGCCGACAAATTTGATCGAACGCACGCCGGTCTTCTTGCCTTCGGTGATTTCAAAAACGAGATCGACGCGGTTCTGCTCCAGCTTTACGACTTTCGGCTCGACCACCGCACTGAAATGGCCCGAACGGCGGTAGAGATCGAGGATGCGCTGTACATCGCGCTGTACGCGCGGCAGCGTGTAAACGAGGCGCGGCTTCAGCTGCACTTCTTTTTCGAGGTCTTCCTTCGAGATCGCATCGTTACCTTCATAGGTGATGCGATTGATGATTGGATTTTCTTCGACCTTCACATCGAGCGTCGAACCATCCATCTTGAGGCTGACATCGGAGAAGAGGCCGGTGGCATAGAGTGCCTTAAGTGATGCGTTGAGTTTGGTCGGATCGGCATCGTCACCCTTGCCGACGGTGAGGTAAGAGGTGACTGTTTCCGGCTCGAGGCGCTGAGCACCTTCAACATGAATATCTGCAATAGAGGCAGAGGCCGGAAGAGCTGAAGGTTGGGTACCACCCCAAAGCGAGGCTAAATTTTGGGCCGACGCCGGAGCAGACAAGACGGGGGCGCAGACAAACAGCCCTAAAAGGGCCATGGCTGTATGGCGCGCAAACCGGCTTTTCGGCATTAAACGGTCCTGTCTTGATTCTTAAGAGAACAGACCGCGAAGGTAAGAAATAACCTTTAAATGTACAAGGTCATTCCATGTGGCAAAAACCATAAGGCAAAGGACCATTGCCAAGCCGATACGGGCCCCCATTTCCTGAATATTCTCGTGTATTGGGCGTCCGCGGAGCCTTTCAGCCAGGTAAAAGGCCAGATGCCCGCCATCCAGCAAAGGGACCGGGAAGAGGTTAATAAGGCCAAGATTGACCGAAATCACAGCCATGAACCAGATCAGGGCGACAGCACCCTCGGTTGCCACGTGGCCCGACATCTCGGCAATCCGAAGTGGTCCACCGAGCTCTTCGGTGCCGCGGGTGCCCATAATCATCTGTCCGATGGCGCGCAGCGTGCCGCTGGTCAGGTCCCAGGTTTCAACCACAGCCTGCACGACTGCCTTGGGCGGCGACCATTTTTTGTATTCGATATTGTCGGAGGTGATGCCGATGCGGCCCACCTTATGCTCGCCGCCAAAACGGTCGGACGTCGTCACGATCTCGGGCGTGATTTTGAGATCGACATGCGTGTCGCCGCGCAGAACTTGGACCGCGATCGGCGTGCCGGCATTCAAAGCTACGATGCGCTTGATGTCTTCGAAGCGATCAATTTTGGAGCCGTCGAGCGATACAACTTTATCGCCCGGCTGCATGCCCGCACGCGCGGCAACGCCATCCGGCAAAACCGTACTGACATTCGGCGGTGAATAAGGCTGGCCCTGGAACATGAACAGGAACGCGAGAACGATAACGGCAAACAGATAGTTGAAAGCCGGGCCCGCGACGACAACCGCCATGCGCTTGTCGACATGCTGATGGAAAAACGAAACGCGCTTTTGCTCTTCCGTCATCGAATGCACAGAGTCATCCGGCGTGCTGGCCGCGCTGCCATCACCGTACATTTTCACGAAGCCGCCGAGCGGAAGCCATGACACTTTCCAGCGCGTGCCGTGCTTGTCGGTCCAGCCGAAAATCTCGCGGCCGAAGCCGATGGAAAAAGTCTCGATCTTGATGCCGCAGCGCTTCGCCACCCAGTAATGGCCGAACTCGTGAACGAACACGACCACGCTGATAACGATGATAAAGGGCACCAAATAGTGCGGGGCCATCCCTAGAATATGGGGCATTTGGTATCTCCTGAGGGCGCCTCGGCGCCGGGTATTAACCTTTTCCAGCCTAATAATGGCACTGAAATGGCAAGCAAATAATTAATAGCTTGAAACATTCGCCCATGGAATGATTAAGTTTCGGGCTTATTGAACGATTTCGACATGGATATTGCCGTGAATACATTCTTTCGAGAGAGCAAGCACGAATTATTCGGCCGCCGATCATCCGAGAATGCTGTTGGCGAAGCTTTGGGACTCACCGCTTTTGCCAGCGTTAAACATGGCGACTTTCCGCACGCGAAAAGCTTGAGACAAGTAGGCGGCCTTTCTCCTGAGCAACGCGAAGAGCGCGGCGAAGGCATATATCAGGCTATGCTTTGCATGGGCTTCGAAGGCAAGCTGAATAGAGACAACGCTCTTTTCATTGCGAACCATCCCGGGGCAACAGCAGGAAGCGCTCATCAGGAAATTACGTGGCGACCTTCGAATTCCGAACTGCACGAGCACTTTAGAGATGGAACTCAATACAAAGGAAATGTTACTCCCTCTTCCGATCCGATTTTTGTCGGCACCCACAGTGAACCTGTAACATTTGATTTTCTTTCGACCTGCACAGCTGCTTTCGTTATCGAACAGCCGAGCAGCTCGCCGGAAAGCGCATGGGCTGTCGATATCGGCATATCGCCCGATAAAATCAAACATGCGCCGGCAACTTCCGAGCATCGACCATCGCATATCCATGATCAGCTTGCCGACACTCGCGTTCTGCGCGGTCTTGCCCATCAGCTTATGTGCCGTCACAACCCAAATGGCGGGCCAGCCATTCCTGTAGCTATTGGCGCATTTTATAACGAAGTCGATAAATATCTTTATTCACGCGCCGCTGTTCGCCAAGAGCACGCCATCCCGACTTTACCGAATAATCCGCATTCGGTTGAGCCGCATGTCCGGGACATTCTTGCCGCTGACCGTCACGTTTCTTATGTAGGCATGCTGACAAAGACCGCGGAAAATTGGGTCGGCCCGACTGTTGATGCACTCGAAGCCGGTAAAACACCCCCTGACTATTACGCGATCCACAGAGCCGTTTGGGAAATACGTGTTCGCGTCATGATGGAGTTACTCGGAACATATAATCATAAACATGTGCCCTCGCCCGTTCTCGAAGGCACGATTGCGCGCATCGCAGGTCACCAGTTTGATGGCCCGTTTAGCGCATCTTCACTCGACATCGTTACGCAATTAGGAAACGAATATACCGCTTTCGCTAGAGGAAAGATGCGTGAAGCTCCCGGGCAAATGTTGACTGTCCTCGACCGCTTGAAAGATGAAAAAGTTTTCCCCGAAGGCACTCTTGTCGGGATGGTTGCCGACGAAATCGGTAAGAGCGCCGGCTTTTTCGATCGCGCATTGCTGCGCGATAAATCGGTCAAACCTGCCAAGAAGAGTGAAGTTCCCGCTGCAGTACCGCAAATTCCGGCGCCTCAAGTCCAAGCAGAGCAAGTTCCACAATCTGCAACGACAACTGTCACGCCTGAAACGCCAGTCGCAACGCAACCCGCGCCCCCTGCATCTTCCGATTCTCTGACACAGCCGGGCACCCGAATTCACCTCGGCGGTCCGCTCATAGTAAGGCTTTAAGCCGAGAGCGCCTTTACTTTGGCTTCCGCGAATTTGCGTGCGGCCTGATCAACCTCGGCCAGCACGTCCAGATCCGTCAAATTCGCAACCGGAATATCGTTGAGGGTCGCTTCGTTGATGCGCTCGATATCAAGGAAAGTGATCTTGTTATCGAGGAAAGCCTGAACGGCAATCTCGTTCGCGGCATTAAGTGCCGCCGGAGCCGTGCCGCCCTTCGCCATCGCTTCACGCGCAAAACGCAGCGCCGGGAATTTCACATCATCCGGTGCTTCAAACGTCAACTGGCCGAGCTTCACGAGATCGAGCTTCATCGCCGGTGTTTCCATGCGCGCCGGCCATGCGAGCGTATAGGCAATGGGGATACGCATATCAGGCGTGCCCATCTGCGCGAGCACAGAGCCATCGGTATATTCGACCATGCTGTGAATGACCGATTGCGGATGCACGAGGACATCGATTTTTTCCGAAGGCATCTGGAAAAGAAAATGCGCTTCGATCACTTCAAGCGCCTTGTTCATGAGCGTGGCGCTATCGATGGAAATTTTCGCGCCCATGCTCCAGACAGGATGTTTCAACGCCTGTTCGCGCGTCATTTTCGCCATTTCATCGCGTGTCTTGGTACGGAACGGGCCACCCGATGCGGTGATGATAAGGCGAGAAATATGATCGCGGCGCTCGAAATCGAACACCTGCCATATGGCGTTATGTTCGCTATCGACAGGTAAAAGATTGCAGCCCTTCTCGGCCACCAACTTCATCATCAAAGGCCCGGCGCAAACGAGCGTTTCTTTATTGGCAAAAGCAACCGCAACACCGCGACGCGCGGCGGCAAGCGTACCCGGTAATCCGGCAGCACCGACAATCGCAGACATGACCCAATCGCTGTCCGCTTCGGCAGCTTCAACGATGGCTTTAGCGCCTGCAGCGACAGCGATATTGGTATCGGCCAGTGCACTCTTTAATTCCTGATATTTGCTTTCGTCGCCGATGACGACGAGTTCGGGCTTAAGCAAACGTGACTGCTCGACAAGCTTCTCGACATTCTTGAGCGCCGTAAGCGCGACGACGTCATACTTTTCCGGCTCACGCGAAACGAGGTCGATGGTCTGGCAACCGACAGAGCCGGTCGAGCCGAGAATAGCAATGCGGCGGCGCTTAGCGCTTTCTGCCTCTTTTTTCTTAATTGTCTGCACGCTCATCTTACCACCATTGCATATCTGCGCCGATTAAGGTCTGGAACAAAGCCAGCGCAATCGCCGCGAAAACAAGGCCATCGATGCGGTCGAGAACGCCGCCATGGCCGGGAATTAATTTGCCGCTTTCTTTTGCACCTGAGCGACGCTTGAAATTCGATTCAAACAAATCGCCGCACTGCGCAAGCACCGCCAACACAACTGCCAAACCGGCGCCAATAGCCGTGATATGCGCACCGAAGCAAGCGGCGGCAATGTAGCCAAGCACAACGGCCAAAGCCATTCCACCCAAAAGCCCTGCCCATGTTTTATTGGGGCTTAATTTAGGAGCCAACTTCGGGCCACCGATAATGCGTCCGGCAACATAAGCGCCGATATCCGTGCCCCAGACAACGGCGAGAAGATAGTAAACCAGGCTACCGTTCGCAGGAGTTTGATGAAGGTAGAAAAGCGCTATGCCGCTGCCGCCCATATAGGGGATCCCTGCAGCAACCCACGCCGGAGATGTATCTTTCTGCCGCGCGAAAAAGAACAGGCCCGCCGTCGCCAAGGCCCCTACAAAAAGCCCGAAGAGAGACGACGAGCAACCGCCCGCAAGCAATGTAAGCCAGAGGCCGACATACGCTGCGATCATCAGCTGCTTATCCATCTTGGCATCAATCAAGCGCAGCCATTCGCGCAGCGCCAATGTCATCAGCAAAACAAGTGCAGCGAGATAAATCAGGCCGCCAAAATAAACTGCGAGCAAAGCGAGCGGCGCGATGGTCAATGACGAGATCACGCGCTGGCGGAAATTGGCGTTATCCAATGATTTTAATTTAGCCGCGGGCAACAGTCGCTCCATAGCGGCGTTCGCGGCGCCGGAATTCTGCGATGGCTTCGGCAAGATGCTCGGCGCCAAAATCGGGCCACAGCACATCCATGAACACAAATTCGGAATAGGCCGACTGCCACAAAAGGAAATTCGAGATGCGCTTTTCACCGCTGGTGCGGACAACGAGGTCCGGGTCGCGCATGCCGCCGGTGAAAAGGAAGGATTGCATCACATGTTCATCGATCGCATCGGCTTGCAATTGGCCGCGCTCAACAGCTTTCGCGAGACCGCGGGCCGCAGCGGTGATTTCCTGCCGCCCGCCATAGCTGAGCGCCAAGGTGAGCGTGAGTTTCTGATTATCCTGCGTCAGGTCTTCGGCGTGTGTAATGAGATCGACGATATCGGCAGGCAATTGCTTGCGCTCGCCGATGATGCGGACGCGGATACCTTCCTTGTGAAGCGATGCCAATTCGCTGCGCAAATAAAAACGCAGCAGCTGCATGAGGTCTTCGATTTCGGTCAGTGGGCGACGCCAGTTTTCGGATGAAAAACTATAGAGCGTCAGATGACTGATCGGCAGTTCATGCGCTGCCTTGATCGTACGGCGCACGGCTTCGATACCGGACTTGTGGCCCATCGTGCGCGGCAGGCTGCGCGACGCAGCCCAGCGGCCATTGCCATCCATAATGATGGCGACGTGCAGCTTTTGCTCTTCGTCTTTCGGTGTCGCGTCGCGGGACATTGATGAACCCTGCATTCCCTCGCGGCCCGGCGGGCGGCCGCGTTTAAACATGCGAGATGTCTTTTTCCTTGGCGGTCAACGCTTCGTCGATCTTCTTGATCGTCTCGTCCGTCAGCTTCTGAATTTTCTCGCTTTGGCCTTTGGTTTCGTCTTCCGACAGCTTCAGCTTCTTGATGGCATCGAGCGAGTCACGGCGCACGTTACGCACGGCGATGCGTGCGGTTTCGGCATATTTACCGGCGATTTTCGCGAGTTCCTGACGGCGTTCCTGGCTGAGTTCCGGCACCGGTACGCGCACCAGCTGACCATCCGGTTGCGGATTGAGGCCGAGGCCGGCATCACGAATGGCCTTCTCGACATTCTTCACAAGCCCTGCATCCCACACTTGCACAGTGAGCAAGCGCGGCTCGGGAACACCGACAGTGCCGACCTGGCTGAGCGGCATGTTGCTGCCGTAAGCTTCGACCTGCACGTTATCGAGCAAGCTGGTTGAGGCACGACCGGTACGAAGGCCGCTGAATTCCTTTCGCAAGCTGTCGAAAGCGCCATCCATGCGCTGTTTGGTCTGATCGAGATTCATAAGATTAGTCCTTGTCCTTGATGATCGTGAATTTGCCCTTGCCCTGCATCACTTCGGCGAAAGCACCATGCGTGAAGATGGAGAAGACAAGGATGGGAATCTTGCTTTGACGCGCCAGTGAAATTGCCGAGGTATCCATCACCTGCAAATCTTGTGACAGCACATCGAGATAAGTAAGCTTGTCGTAACGTTTCGCGTCTTTCACCTTGGCCGGATCGGCGCTGTAAACGCCATCGACCTTCGTTGCCTTCAGCAAGGCATCGCACTGCATTTCAGATGCGCGGAGTGCGGCGGCACTGTCAGTCGTGAAGAATGGATTACCGGTACCGGCGGCGAATACAACGACGCGGCCCTTTTCCATATGGCGCGCGGCGCGGCGGCGGATGTAAGGCTCGCAGACAGCAGACATTGGGATGGCAGAAAGAACGCGCACCGGCACGCCTGCTTTCTCGAGCGCGTTCTGCATCGCGAGCGCGTTGATCACAGTAGCCAACATGCCCATATAATCTGCGGTCGCGCGGTCCATGCCTGAGGCAGCGCCGGAGACGCCGCGGAAGATGTTGCCGCCGCCGATGACGACGCAAACCTGCACACCCATATCGATGACGGATTTGATTTCTTCGGCAACACGATTGACGATTTCAGGATCGAGGCCGTAATCGCGCGTGCCCATCAGCGCTTCGCCCGAAAGCTTGAGAAGGACGCGCTTATATTTCGCCGCCGAAGCCGCCGCAGGAGGTGTCATTGTACGCTTCTCCGCCAGATTATTTGCCATGGCCCTATGCCCCGTAAAATCGTTTCGCCGCATTATACCCACTCAACCCGCGAAAAACAGGGGTTTCTGAGAGTGCTTTGAAGGCCGATTCTGACTGATTTTTATGGGAAAACCCGGCGCAAGTAAAAGCCGGTTTTCATTGCTTTATCGGGAAGGTTTTGTTCGCTATGTATCCTGTCCAGATTTAACGGGATTTCAGACCTTATGGATACGATTTTATTTCTTGAAAGCGATAGCGCCACGCGCGCTAAAATCGTGAGTGATATTGAGGAACAGGCGCTGGATGTGCGTCCGCTTTTCGCGACGTCATTTCATGACGCACGCGACGTGCTGAAAAAAGAAACACCTGATTTTATCATCGCCAATCCTCAAGCTGACGGTAATTTCAGTGGAGAGAAAGAGGGCGGCATCGATTTGTTGGATTCGAACTATGACGAAGTGCCGTTCGCATTTTATGGCACAATGCCAGCCGACGATGTGAAAGACCTCATCATCAACCGTGATCTCAGTTCTCTAACCTATCGCATCTTTACCAAAGACACCGAATTGAAAGATGTTCTGCAGGTTCTGAAAACAGGAACGGCCCAGGCAAATCTGCCTGAGCCGTCCAATTCTAATTTTCCTGAAACGAAGAAAAGCTTCGGTTAATTACGACGCCATCTTCGCGACTTCAGCGGCGAAATCGTCAGCCGCCTTCTCGATGCCTTCACCGACCTGATAGCGGGCGAACGCTGCCAGCTTCACCGGCGCACCAAGTGTCTTCGAAGCATTCTCGATAACCTTCGAGATGCGCGTTTCGCCGTCAACGACGAACACCTGTTCCATCAGCACCACATCTTCGTAGTACTTGCGGATGCGGCCTTCGACCATCTTGGCGATGATGTCTTCGGCTTTGCCGGATGCACGGGCTTGATCGGCGAGAACGTTACGTTCGCGTTCGAGCGCCTTGGCATCGACATCCTTGATCGTGAGGGCTTCGGGGCGGGCAGCCGCGATATGCATCGCGATTTGCTTGCCGAGTTCCTGCAGCTTGCCCTGATCGGCAGACGATTCCAGCGCCACGAGAACGCCGATTTTGCCGAGGTTTGGCGCCACTGCGTTATGTACGTAGGATGAGACAATGCCTTGCGGCACGCTGAGTTGCGCCACGCGGCGGAGCGTGAGGTTCTCACCGATTGTCGCGATGTGATGCGTCAGGCGGTCTTCAACCGTCGCACCTTCGATATGCTTCTGCTTCTTGAGATTCTCAAGATCAGCGCCGCTTTCGAGAGCTGCTTTGGCAACACCGAGTGCGAAGTTCTGGAACGCTTCGTTACGAGCAACGAAATCGGTTTCAGCATTCACTTCAACCATCGCAGCCTTGTTACCGCTTGAAGCAACGGCGACAACGCCGTCGGCAGCGACGCGGCCAGCCTTCTTGGCAGCAGCGGAAAGGCCCTTCTTGCGCAGCCAATCAACAGCAGCGTCCATATCGCCATTCGCTTCGGTCAGCGCTTTTTTGCAATCCATCATGCCCGCGCCGGTTTGTTCGCGCAGGTCTTTCACCATCGTGGCTGTGATCTCGGCCATATTTGTCTCCTGATTATGAATGTTCGCGAAAGGCTTTACCGGCGGCGGGACGAACCGGCCGCCGGTAAATTCTCAAGCAGCGCCGGCTGTCTTTTCTTCGACGGCCTTGGCTTCGTTCTTGTTAGATGCGGGAGCATCCTTATCGCCCATCTCCGCCTGCAGACCGTCAAGGATGGCCTGAGCAGCGAGGTCGCAATACAGATCGATAGCGCGCGAAGCGTCATCGTTGCCCGGCACCGGATAGGTGATGCTGGTCGGATCGGAATTGCTGTCGACGATCGCAACAACCGGAACGCCGAGCTTCACGGCTTCGGCGATCGCGATGTTTTCCTTGATCGTGTCGATGACAAAGATAATGTCCGGCAGGCCGCCCATATCCTTGATGCCGCCGAGCGCGCGTTCCAATTTATCGCGGTCGCGCGTCATCTGCAGCATTTCCTTCTTGGTGAATTTGCCGGTCTGCGTGTCGAGCTTTTCCGAAATGTCGCGGAGGCGCTTGATCGACTGAGAGATCGTCTTCCAGTTGGTCAACATGCCGCCGAGCCAACGGTGGTCGACATAATACTGGCCGCAACGCTTGGCGGCGTCAGCGATACGTTCCTGCGCCTGGCGCTTGGTGCCGACGAACAGAACGCGACCGCCTGAAGCGGCGACGTCACGAATGGCTTGCAGCGCTTGCTGCATCATCGGCACGCTCTGCTCGAGATCGATGATGTGCACATTGTTGCGCACGCCAAAGAGGTAATTTTGCATCTTGGGATTCCAGCGACGCGTGTTGTGGCCGAAGTGAACGCCGGCTTCGAACAATTGCCGCAGGGTAACGACTGGCATTGCCATGTTTTGACTTCCTTTTCCGGTTGATCCGCCGCGCGTTGAAGAGCCACCTGAGGTGACACCGGATGGCAATCACGGGATTGACCGTGAGCGCCGAACGCGCGTGAGTTTTAAAAAGCCTCCGGAAACCATTTCCGAAGACGGGCGTTTGTATGGGGAAAGCCATATAAATGCAAGCTTTTTATCGCATCTCGATACGAATACGAAACAACAAGCTATTGATTTATAATATTATTTAGAGCCGGTCGGGAGCTGCAGGCTTTTTAGGTAGGCGATGAGGTCGGCGCGGTCTTTCACATTCGGCACTTTCGTCGTCATCTTCGTGCCGTGGGCCAGAGCATCGGGATTATCCAGCCACTTATCGAGCGTCATCTCATTCCAGGTAATCGGCGCACCTTTCAGGGCTTCGGAATATTCATAGCCGTCGACAGTGCCCGCCTTGCGGCCATAAACGCCATGCATCGAAGGGCCATATTTATTGCCGTCGAACGAATGGCACATGCTGCAACGGGTGGAAAATAGGAGCGAGCCGTGGGGCGCGTCACCAACAATGGGTTCCGGTGTATCGGCTGCATGAGTCGAAAATGTAAAGGTGAGGGTAGCGAGAAGTACGAGAGCGGAAATCGAAAAATCAGGGCGGGGCATGGGGGGCTCCGGTACAACACTTAGCGCAGTGATTAAACCATCAGGACGTGCCGTTTAAGGCACCAGCTTCATCATTCATAATTATGGCAAGAGGATGACACTTTAACGCAGGACCGTTAAAAATTTCTGACCACAGAACGGAATTATCTCCATCCAATAATTTTTTGATATCGGAACAAATTTTATTAACCACATCGCCCCAGGCTTTTGGCTGCGGCGCACGAAAAAGCCGTGCGGATGGATACCAAATGCTGTCTTCTCGCCCGATAAGCCAGCGCCAATCGGGATTATAGGCGAGCATTATCCATTCGGGTTTACCCATTGCGCCAGCTAAATGCGCAGGTGCCGAACAAACGGTAATAACGAGATCGAGTGCTTCCATCGCGGCGGCACTATCGGCAAAATTTTTAATAAAAAGCGCGGCATCGAAAATGCCCGCATTTTTTGCACTGACCTCATCGCCCCATTGCATGAAAACAAGATGCGGTTTTGCGAGATCGATCAAAGGCTGCAGTGCTGTAAATGGCACCGATCGATTGTGATTATTCTGGTTACGCGGATTGCCACTCCACACAATACCAATGCGCGGATGCGGAATATCTTTGAGCCGTTCCTGCCATTCTTTCACGCGTGCGGCGTCAGCCTTTAAATAAGGCACTTCCGATGGCATTGCATCGAAACTGCCACCGAGTTTCGCCAACGCCATATAAGGGCAAAAAGCCCCGGCATCTGTTGGCCAATCCACACTCACATTCTCAGGCAGTATTGCGCCTTCCGGCACATGATAGACGTGGATAGCAAGGTCAGGAAAACTATCGCGCATGAGCGACACAAGCGCATAGGGCAAGCTTAGCGTGATTTTGCCGACGCGGTTTTGCAGCGGACGAATGTAACGCGCGAACTGCATGATATCGCCATAGCCATATTCGCCGTAGAGAACGAGGTGGAGATTTTTATCTGTCTTACCGTTCCATTCCGACTCGCGCTTTTCACGCGCTGGGTCGGACTCGATCAAAAGCTCCATGCCGCGATCAAGCTCACCGCTTGTAAAGCGCGCGAAGCCTTCACCGAAGGTTGCGGACTGCACCATCTTTCCCGTCGAGCGCATTTTTTTATAAAAAGTCGCGGCGCGATCATAATGGCCGGTACGGCACAGGATTTCGCCCATCGTGTAAAGCGCCACGGCATTATCCGGCTCATCACGTAGCGCGTGCTGCGCTTCTTTATAAGCGCCGGCAAAATCATCCTGCTCCGCGAGCGAGATGGCGTAGTGCGAACGTATCGTTGCATCTTTCGGCGCGAGGTCTTTAGCTTGCTGAAGATAGTGCGATGCGTCTTTCCAGCGTCCGCGCTGCAAAAGCATAAAGCCGATGCTGTCCCACATATCGGCGCGCGAGGGATCGAGCTTAAGGGCTTGGCTAGCCGCATTAACTGCTTCTTGCTCACGCCCTAAGCGGCGCAATTCCATGCAAAGCTGCGCGAGAGCCTCGGCGCTTTCCGCAGCCTCGCTCAATACTCGCTCACTTCGAGGCCGCCACCAATTTGGCGCAAGCCGGTTTTAACGGCGTCGGTCAATTGCCAGGCGCCCTGCAATTCCATCTCCGCTTCTTCACCATCGAGATCGAGCTGTAG